>NZ_JBEXZS010000091.1:0-146940 GCF_040593685.1 Methylobacterium sp. EM32
GGGAAGGAGGGCACCATGGGGGTCGGGCTCGCGGGGTTCGGGTGGTCGCGCGGATCTACCACCGTATGCCGGAGAGGTGCGGGCGATCTCGTACGATTTCCGCTCGGTGCGAGCGGACGATAATGGCGCGCGCCTCTCCTCTCCCCGCGGGCGGCAGGGCTGTCCGGGGAAAAGAAATGGCGCGGGTTTCCCCTCTCCCGACAGATCCCGGGCTTGCCCGGGATCTGCAAGCGAGGGACGAAGTCGAGCAAGCCCGACTTCGTTGCGGGGAGAGGCCTGAACTCCGAAGGGGCTCAGGGAGCAGCGAACTGCAGGTTCGCCGCGAGGGTGAGGGGGCGGTGCCGGAGGAGGCTCCTTCGGAAACACCCCCTCACCCTCGCTCCGGCTGCGCCTCCGCTTGCCGTGTTCCCTGAACAGGAACACGGCCCTCTCCCCGCCCGCGGGGAGAGGGGATTGCCCGCGCCACTTCTTCCCCGGACAGCCTTGCCGCCAGCGAGGAGAGGGGAGGGCCCGCGCTTTATGCTCATGGGAGCAGAGCAAGTGGACAGCGTACCGCCTCCTCACGCCGTCTCGGCGAACAGCGCCCCGGGCACCGCCGCTAGCAGGCTGCGCGTATAGGGATGCTCCGGCGCCCGGAACAGGGCCTCGGTGCGGTTCATCTCGACGACCTCGCCGCGATGCATCACGGCGATGCGGTCGCAGATCGTCGCCGCCACCCGCAAATCGTGGGTGATGAACAGCATCGCGATGCCGAGGCGCTGCTTCAGATCCTCCAGCAGCGCCAGGACCTGGGCCTGGACCGAGACGTCGAGGGCCGACACCGCCTCGTCGGCGACGAGCACGTCCGGTTCCATGGCGAGGGCCCGGGCGATGCCGATGCGCTGGCGCTGGCCGCCCGAGAAGGCGTTGGGGTAGCGCTCGGCGGCGCTCGGAGGCAGGCCGACGAGGTCGAGGAGCTCGCGCGCCCGGGCCCGGGCCTGGCGGGACGGGGTGCCGTGGGCGATCGGGCCGCCGGCGATGATCTGCTCGACGGTGCGGCGGGGATTGAGCGAGGCGAAGGGGTCCTGGAAGATCATCTGGATCCGCCGGCGCTCGTCGCGGAGCGCCGTGGGCTTGAGCGCCGTGAAGTCGAGGCTGCCGAGGCGCACCGTGCCGTGGTCGGGCTCGATCAAGCGGATCGCCAGCCGCGCCGTGGTCGACTTGCCGGAGCCGGATTCGCCGACGATCCCGAGGGTCTCGCCCCGGCGCAGATCGAAGCTCACCTCCTTGACCGCCGCCACCACCCGGGGCTTGCCGAGGAGGCCGGCGCGGGTGGCGTAGGTCTTGGCGAGGTTCATCACCGAGAGGGCGACCGGCGCCTCGGTGATCGGCTCGCGCGGCGGCGGGGTCAGGCTCGGCACGGCGGCGAGCAGCGCCTTGGTGTAGGCGGCTTGCGGACGGCGCAACACTTCCTCGGCCGAGCCGGACTCGACCAGCCGGCCGCGCTGGAGCACCGCGACGTGGTCGGCGATGTCGGCGACGACGCCGAAATCGTGGGTGATGAACAGGACCGCCATGTTGCGGCGCTGCTGGATGGCGCGGATCAGCTTGAGGATCTGCGCCTGGGTCGTGACGTCGAGGGCCGTCGTCGGCTCGTCGGCGACCAGCACCGCCGGTTCGAGGGCGAGCGCCATCGCGATCATCGCCCGCTGGCGCTGCCCGCCCGAGAGCTGGTGCGGATAGGCCTTCACGATCTGCTCGGGGTCCGGCAGGCCGACCTCGCGGGCGAGCGAAACCGCGCGCTCGCGCCGTTCCCTCAGTGTCAGCAGGTCGTGGGCCTCGAACATCTCGGCGATCTGGTCGCCGATGCGCATCACGGGGTTGAGCGCCGTCATCGGCTCCTGGAAGATCATCGCGATCCGCCGGCCGCGCAGATCCCGCCAGGCGCGCTCGTCGAGGCGGAGCAGGTCGCGGCCCTCGAAGCGGATCTCGCCGCCCGCCACCTTGAGCGAGCGCGGCAGGAGGCCGGTGAGCGCGTAGGCGCTCATCGACTTGCCCGAACCGGATTCGCCGACGACGCACAGGATCTTGCCCGGCATCAGGTCGAGGTTCAGGCCCTCGACCGCGTGCGGCCGGTCGGCGCCCTTCGGCAGGGCGAGGGTCAGGTTGCGGATCTGGACGATCGGTTCGCTCATCTCTGGCCCTCATGCGCCCGATGGGCGGGTTGGTTCGATCGAATGAAGTCTTGTTCGAGACTGGTGTCAGTGTCTCGACAGCATTCACGACCTTCGCGCCATCCCGGGGCTCGCCGAAGGCGAGAGCCCGGGATCCATAACCGCTGACGGTACAGGACAAGGCGGTCGCGTTTCGCTTCGTCCGGAAGATTCGGCGGTCATGGATCCCGGGTTCCGCTTTCGCGGCCCCGGGATAACGCGGAGGATGTCAGTGCTGACCTGCACTCACCCCGCCGCCCTGCGCTCCGCCAGCACCGCCGGCCCGGTCTCGCCGAGGTCCCAGAACAGCCCGGCCATCAGCCCGAGCGCCTCGCGGGTCGGCGGTCCCAGAAGGTGCTCGTTCGGCGCGTGCTGGGCGCAGGCCGGATAGGAATGCGGCACCCAGAGCGTCGGAAGCCCGAGGATCTCCGAGAAGGCGTCGTTCGGCAGCGAGCCGCCGAGATTGGGCAGGAGCGCCGGGCGCTTGCCCGTGCTGGCCTCGATCGAGGCGAGAGCCCAGGTCACCCACGGATCCTCGACCGGCAGGCGGGTGGCGCGAAACACCTCGCCGCGGGTCGCCCGCACCTCGACCATCGGGAAACCGTTCGCGTCGAGATGGGCACGGACCGCCGGGAGCACGCCCTGCCAGTCGGTGCCGACGACGAAGCGCAGCTGCAGGGTCGCCTTGGCGGAGGGCGGCACCGCGTTCTGCGGCCCGTCCGGATCGCCGCACTTGAAGGCCAGCACTTCGAGGGTGTTCCAGGCGAAGACCCGCTCGGCCGGGGTCAGGCCCGGCTCGCCCCAGCCCTTGTCGATCTCGGGCGCGTTCGGATCGCCCCCGACGGTGATGTCGGACAGAGCCGCCCGCACCCCCGCGGGGATCGGCGGCGGACGCAACGCATCGAGGAGGATCTTGCCCTGCCCGTCGACCAGGGTCGCGATGGCGTTCGCCAGCACGGTGCCGGGGTTGCGCAGGAGCCCGCCCCAATTGCCCGAATGGTGGCCGCCCTCGCGAAGATCCACCACCAGCTCGAAGGTGACCCCGCCGCGCGAGCCGAGGAACATCGTCGGCCGCGCCGCCTCCAGCCGCGGCCCGTCGGAGGCGATGAGTAGGTCGGCGGCGAGCGAAGCGGATTCCGCGCGGCAGACCTCGTGCAGGCCCGGCGAGCCGGCCTCCTCGCCCATCTCGATCAGGAGCTTGACGTTGAAGCCGAGTTGGCCGCCGCGCGCCTGCATCACCGCCGCGAGGGCGCCGAGATTGATCAGGTGCTGGCCCTTGTTGTCGGCGGTGCCGCGCCCGTACCAGCGCTCGCCCTCGACCGTGACGGCGAGGGGATGCAGGCCCTCGCGCCACTGCTCGGGGTAGTTCCGCACCGTGTCGCCGTGGCCGTAGGTGAGCACGGTCGGCAGGTCGTCGCCCTCGTGCCGCGTGGCGATCAGGAACGGCCCGCGCTCAGACTTCGGGTTGTCGAGGAGGCGGGTCTGGAAGCCGAGGCGCGACACCAGGGGGGTGATGAACCGGGTGAGGTAGGCGGCGAGCGCCTCACCCTGGTCCGGGGCCTGGCTCTCGGTCGGCAGGGCGACCGCCTCGCGGAGCACGGCGAGGAAGCCGCCGTCGTCGAAGTGCCGGTGGGCCAGCCCGATGGCGTCGCGTCGCGACATGGAGGGACTCTCTCTTCTTCTACGCGTGCAAGGGGGGAGGGGGGTCAGTGCCGGCCCTCGGGGGCGGTGATGTCGCGCACCCCGTCTCCCAGAAGGTTGATGCCCAGGACCAGGATCAGCAGGGCCACGCCCGGGATGGTGATGACCCAGGGCTGGAAGAACATGTACTGCTTGCCCTCGGCGATCATCAGGCCCCAGGACGGCAGCGGCGGCTGCACCCCGAGCCCGAGGAAGGATAGCGCCGCCTCGAGCAGGATCGCGTGGGCCATCTCCAGCGTCGCGACGACGATCAGGGCGTTGAGGATGTTGGGCAGGATCTCCTGGGCGAGGATCCGCACCGGGGAGAAGCCCGCGGCCTTCGCGGCGGCGACGAAGTCCTGGTTGCGCACCTGCCGGGTCGCGGCCCGCGTCACCACCGCGAAGCGGTCCCAGAGCAGGAAGCCGAGCACCAGCACCACGACCTTGAGCGAGCCGCCGACCAGCGAGGCCATGGCGAGCGCCACCAGCACCACCGGCATCGCGAGCCGCGTGGTGACGACGTAGCTCACCACCGCGTCGACCCGCCCGCCGTAATAGCCCGCGAGCACCCCGAGCGCAGTGCCGATCACCCCCGAGATCAGGGCGGCGGACAGCCCGATCAGCAGAGAGATCTGGCTGCCGTAGATCAGGCGACTCAGGTAGTCGCGCCCGAGCTTGTCGGTGCCGAGGAGGTGCTCGACGCTGCCCTTGGCGTGCCAGAACGGCGGGATCAGCCGGCGCGACACGTCCTGGGCGTAGGGGTCGTGCGGGGCGATCAGCGGCGCGGCGAGCGCCATCAGCACCACGAACCCGACGATGCCGGCCCCGATCAGAAAGCCGCCATGGGACAGGCCGCGCCGGAGCGCGATGGCGGCCGGCGAGCGGGCCGGGGGCAGGACGATCTCGGCGGGCGTCGAACCCTGGACGAGCGGGGAGGCAGGCCGGGACGTCATGTGCGCAGCCTCGGATCCAGGAGGGCGTTGAGGAGGTCGGCGGCCAGCGTCAGCCCGATATAGATCATCGCCAGGACCAGCACGATCGCCTGGACGACCGGGAAGTCGTTGCGGGCGATCGATTCCCAGGCGAGCTGGCCGAGGCCCTGGAGCGAGAACACCGCTTCGATCACGATCGAGCCGCCGAGCATGAAGCCGAACTGCACCGCGGCGAGCGCGATCACCGGGATCACGGCGTTGCGTAAGCCGTGGCGGATCAGGATCTTGCGCGGCGGCAGGCCCTTGGCCCGGGCGGTGCGGACGTAGTCCGAGGACAGGACCTCCAGCATGCCGTTGCGGGTGAGCCGCATCACCGCCGGCATGGCGTAGTAGCCGAGCGCCACCGCCGGCAGGATGAAGTGCTTCCAGGTCGCGTTGCCGGAGACCGGCAGCCAGCGCAGGTTGACGGAAAAAATCAGGATCAGGGTGAGGCCGAACCAGAAGCTCGGCATCGCCTGGCCCAGCACCGAGATCGCGAGCGCCGCCCGGTCGAGCCAGGTGTCGCGGTAGAACGCCGCCAGCACGCCGAGCGGGATCGCCACCAGCAAGGCCACCGCGAGCGCGATCACCCCGAGGGTCAGGGTCACCGGCATGCGGGCGGCGACGAGGTCGGTCACCTGCTCGGGGAAGTAGAACGAGCGGCCGAAATCGAAGTGGAGCGCCCGCCAGGCCCAGGTGGCGAACTGGACCACCAGCGGCTGGTCGAGCCCGTGCTGCGCGCGGACCGCCGCGATCTGCTCGCCCGTCGCCTCCGGGCCGGCGATCGCCGTGGCGAGGTCGCCCGAGAGGTGGAGGAGCATGAAGCTCGCCACCGAGACGGTCAGCGCGACGCCGACCGCGACGAGGATGCGCCGCAGCGCGAAGCCCAGCATGGCGCTCCCCTCCTACTTCTTCCAGGAGGCGGCGAAGAAGCGCGGCACCTCGTCGGTCTGCGCGGTGAAGTTCAGGTCGGCGCTGAAGGCGTAGTTCGACGGGTAGGAGAACATCGGCAGCGCGTAGGCCTGGGCGGCGATGCGCGTCAGGGCGTCCTTGTACTTCGCCTTGCGGGTCGCCGGATCGGTGCTGGTGTCGCCGGCCTGGAGGTCGGCGATCACGGCCGGATCGCGGGCCAGGTCCTCTTCCCCGCCGCGGAAGTAGATCCCGGTGAAGGCCGAGACGTCGTTGATCGAGAACGAGCCCCAGGTCTGGTAGCCGATCGAGGTCTTGCCGGCCCTGAGCGCGTCGCGGAAGGCGGCGTAGCGCAGGTAGTTGAGCTTGGCGCGGATGCCGACGGCGCGCAGGTAGCCGATCACCGCCTCGGCGTAGTCGCGCTCGCGATAGGCCGAGAGGTCGATCTCGAACCCGTTGGGGTAGCCGGCCTCCTTGAGCAGCGCCCGCGCCTTGGCCGGGTCGTAGGCGTAGGTGGGCACGCCCTCGCTGGTGCAGCCGAACTGCTCGATGAAGCACATGGCGTTCATGACCCGGGCGCCGCCGCGCGCCAGGTTGTCGACCATCGCCTTGCGGTCGATGGCATGCGCGATCGCCTGGCGCACCCGCACGTCCTTGAGCGGCGAGTTCTCCTGCGCGCGGCCCTGCACGTCGAATTGCAGGTAGCCGACCCGCATCGTCTCGGCGGAGACCACGGTCAGGGTCGGATCGTTCTTCAGCTGGTCGGCCTGGTCGGTCGGCACGCGCCAGATCCAGTCGACGCCGCCGGTCATCAGTTCGGCCATGCGGCTGTCGGCGTCCGGGATGATGCGGAATTCGAGCTTGCCGATCTTGGCCTTGCCGATCGGGCTGCCCGGCCAGTACTTGTCGTTGCGCACCATCTTCACGCTGCGGCCGCTCTCGACCGCGACGATGCGGTAGGGGCCGGTGCCGACCGGTGCCTTGCTGAAGCCGTCGAGGCCCACTCGTCTGAAGTAGGCGGCGGGCAGGATCGGGGTCGGGCCGGAGAGGTATTCGAGGGCGGCCGGGAACGGCGCCTTGAGGTGGATCCGGACGCTGTTCGGCCCGGTCACCTCGGTCGACTTCATCCAGTCGACGTTGCCCTTGGTGACGATCTTCGCCTCGGGCGTCAGCACGTAGTTGAAGGTGAAGGCGACGTCCTCGGGCGTCAGCGGATCGCCGTTGTGGAAGGTCACGCCGTCGCGCAGCGTGAGATCGAGCGTCACCGGGTCGACCCAGGTCCAGGCGGTGGCGAGCATCGGCTGGTGCTGGCCGGTCGCCGGATCGCGGTAGAGGAGAGTGTCCCAGACGTTGCGGGCGAGGATCACGCCCTCGCGCAGGTTGTTGTGGTAGGGGCTCAGGTTCTCCGGCTCGCTGTCGGAAGCGTAGACCAGGGTGTCGTTGCCCTTGCCTGCCAGCGCCGGGCCCGCAACCCCGGCGAGGAGGAGGCCCGCGAGCAGCGCCCCCGCTTTGCAGATCCGGCCCGCGTCGATCCGTGTCGGCATCCGTGTCGGCATCTCGGCTCCGCCTCGTCATGGTGCAGCGCAGGCGCATCGACCCGTCATGCTGCACTGCCGCAAAATTCACCCTGCCAGAATGTTGCGCAGATCCGATCGCAGCAAGTCGAATTTATCGATAGGCTCGTTGCCGAAACGGCAAGGCACGGGGTGCGGGCGGGATGCAGACTACGGCGTTGCGCTACTTCCTGGCGGTCGCCCGCGAGGGCACGATCGCGGCGGCCTCCGCCCGGCTCAACGTCGCGCCCTCCGCGATCAGCCGGCAGATCGCCAACCTGGAGGCCGAGCTCGCCTGCCCGCTCTTCGAGCGCCGGCCGCGCGGCATGGTCCTGAGCCAGGCCGGCGAGCTGCTCGCCCGCCATGCCCACCAGGTGCTGGCGAGCGCCGAGCAGGTTGTCACCGAGATCCGGGAGCTCGAGGGGCTGTGGCGCGGCCTCGTGCGGGTGGCCTGCACCGAGGCCTTCGCCATCGACCTCGTGCCGGAGGCGATGGCCGCCTTCCACACCCGCCATCCGGGCATCCGCTTCGACCTCGCCGTGCTGCCGCCGGGCCAGGTCACCCACCGGGTGGTCCAGGGCGACGCCGATCTCGGGCTCACCTTCAGCCTGGAGCCCTCGACCGAGACCGCGGTCGCCTATCGCCACAGCCTCGACATGGTGGCCCTGTGCGCGCCCGACCATCCGCTCGCCGGGGGCGGGCCGATCGGGCTGTCCGACCTCGCCGCCTACCCGGTGGCGCTGCTGCCGCGGGACACCACCTTGCGCACCATCCTCGACGCGGCCTGCGCGGCGGACGGCGTCGCGATCGAGCCGGCGCTCACCGCCAACACCCTCTCCTCCGTCCTGCCCTTCCTGCGCCGCACCCGGGGGCTGACCCTGGTGTCGTCGGTCGCGCTCCAGGGCCAGGTCGCGCGGGGTGAGTTCCGGGTGCTGCCGATCCGCTCCCGCCGCAGCCTGGCGCGGGGCATCGAGGTCCAGACGATGCGCGACCGGCGCCTGCCCCGCGCGGTGCAGGCTTTCCTGACGGCGCTGGTGGCGGCGTTGCCGCCGGTGCGGAGTTGACGGTGGCGAGGGGACTGATGACACTGGCCGGGCGAATCGATCGCCCTCAGACGATCGAAGGATTTGTTCCGCCTTGCACCTTGCCCGTCTCGAAGAGATCGCCCCCGACCGCAGCGGCTCGGGCGACATCGTGAGATCGACCTGATGACGTCGATCGCCGGGCTGCCCGAGTTCCTGCTCTACCTCGGCACGGCCGCGGGCCTGACCGGCCTCTACCTCGTCGTCTACACCCTCGCCACGGCGCATAACGAGCTGGCGCTGATCCGCCGGGACGTGACGGCCGCCGCGATCGCCCTCGGCGGCAGCCTCGTCGGCTTCACCCTGCCGCTCGCGATGGCGGTCGCCAATGCCGGCTCCGTGCTCGACTGCCTGGTCTGGGGCCTCATCGCGCTGGTGGTGCAGATCGCGGTCTATTGGCTGGTCCGCCTCGTCGTGCCGGACCTGTCGCGGCGGATCGAGGAGAACCGGATGGCGGCGGCCTGCCTGCTCGGGGCCGCCTCGCTCGCCGGCGGCGTCCTGAACGCCGCCTCGATGACCTCCTGAGGCGCCTGTGAGCGAGTTCGCGCCGGTCCCTCCCCAGGAAACGGCCCGCCGCGCCAAGCGCTCGGCCGCGATCTCCCTGGTGCTGGTGGCGGGCGCCGGGGCCGGGGCCTTCGCGCTCGCCGGCCTTGCCGGCGCGAAGCGGGACGAGGACGTGCTGGTCTACCGCACGCTCGACGCCTGCCTCGCCGAGCGGGTGCGCAGCGCCCAGGCCTGCACCGAGGCCGAGGCCGCCGCCCGCGCCGCCTACGCGGCGAGCGCGCCGCGCTACGAGACCCTGGCCGAGTGCGAGCGCCACCACGGAAGCGGCGGCTGCGTGCCGGGCGCGACGGTGACGCCGGACGCGCAAGGCCGCACCCTCCCGCTGATGTCGGCCTTCATGATGGGGCGGACGGACGAGCAGAACCTGCCGGTCCAGCCGCTCTACGCCCACGACCCGGAGGAGGAGCGGTCTCACGCCGGCCATGGCGGCGGGTATGCCGGCGGCTACTGCACCGGCTCGGGCGCCCGGGTCGTGCCCGGGGGCGGCGGCTCGGGCGCCCGCGTCTCCTCTGCGGTCGCCCGCAGCCCCGTCTCGAGCCCGCGCACCATCGCCCGCGGCGGCTTCGGCGGGACCGGGCGCGCGGTCGCGGCGGCGGGAAGCCACGGGTCCGGGGGCGGCTGATGCGCCGCGTCGCGATTCGCGAGCGGCCCGACTGGCGCGAGCACGCGGCCCGGGCCGGCTTCCACTTCCACTCCTTCGATGGGGCGCCCTACTGGGACGAGAGCACCTACTACGCCTTCAGCCTCGCGGAGATCGAGGCGGACATCGAGGAACCGAGCCGCGACCTGCACGCGCTCTGCCTCGCCTTCGTCGCGCGCGCGGTCGAGGACGAGGCGATCCTCGCCTCCCTGGCGATCCCCGAGCACGCCTTCGACGCGATGCGGGCGAGCTGGCGCCGGGGCGACCCCGCGCTCTACGGCCGCCTCGACCTCAGCTATGGCGGGGCCGGCACCGGGCCGGCGAAGCTCCTCGAATACAACGCCGACACGCCGACCGCCCTCTACGAGAGCGCGGTGTTCCAGTGGCTCTGGCTCGAGGACGGACTCGCCCGCGGCCGCCTGCCGGAGGGCTGCGACCAGTACAACGCCCTGCACGAGCGGCTGGTCGCGCGCCTCGCCGAGATCGGCGGGTCGGGGCGCCTCACCTTCGCGAGCTTCGCCGACGCGCCGGAGGACCGCGGGACGGTCGCCTACCTGCAGGATTGCGCGCTCCAGGCCGGCCTCGCGGCGCCGTTCCTGCCGGTCGAGGCGATCGGCCTCGAGTCTGGCGGGTGGTTCGTCGACGAGGCCGGGCACCCGATCGAGACCCTGTTCAAGCTCTATCCGTGGGAGTGGATCTTCGCCGATCCGTTCGGCCGGGCGGTCGCCGCCGCACCGACCCGCTTCCTGGAGCCGCCCTGGAAGGCGGTGCTCTCCAACAAGGGGATGCTCGCCCATCTCTGGGCGATGGCGCCGGGCCATCCGAACCTGCTGCCGGCCTTCTTCGAGGACGACCCGGCCAAGGCCGTCCTCGGCGACAGCTTCGTGAAGAAGCCGCTCTACGCCCGGGAGGGCGCCAACGTGCTGGTCGTGCGCGAGGGCGCGGTGGCGGCCCGGGTCGAGGGCCCCTACGGCGTGGAGGGCTTCGTCCGCCAGGGCCTTGCCGCGCTGCCGTGCTTCGAGGGGCGCCACGCGCTGATCGGCAGCTGGATCGTCGGCGACGAGCCCTCGGGCCTTTGCCTGCGCGAGGGCGACGGGCCGATCACCACCGACCGGGCCCGCTTCGTGCCGCACGTCATCGATCCGTGATCGGGCCGGGCCGCGGAGCATTGTCTGACGAAGCGACGGCAGGCGAGCAGACAGCAGGCAAGGGCCGCTCGCGAGACGGGTCTCGTCGAACTCCCCTTTCCCGGATCTCCTTCCGCTGACGCTACAGTCGTCCGGGAAAGGGGGTGTGGCTTGCGAGGAGCCGTCCGTGCATCCCACGACGCTCGCTGCGCGCCGGTTACCGTGTCGCAGCACGGTCGGACAGGGCCCTAGCCGCCCCCGCAGCACCCGCCGCTCTACCGGAGCGGGCACAATTCCCCGCAGGACGCCACCCCCGGCAGGCGCTGGCGCAGGCAGCAGGTGCGCCGGCGCCGGTCGCGCAGGGCCTGCGCCAGCGGGTTGAGGGTGCAAGAGGTGTCGGCGCACCAGCCGAGGCAGGTCGCGACCTCCGGGCGGGCCAGGGTCTCGGGCTCGCCGAGCTCGCGGGCGACGTAGTCGAGGATCACCGCGGCGTTGCCCCAGATCACCCGGGGGGCGATGCCGCATTGCGCCCGGCACAGCTCGACGAAGGGCCGCAGATGGTCCTCGACGAGGCCGGCGAGCCCGGCGCGGGCTCCCGCCTGAGCCCCGGGCCGCACCAGGAAGCGGGCCGGGCGGCCGGCCGCGTCGAGTTCGAGGCTCGTCGTCGCGAAGGCGAGGGGCAGCGGCCGCCCGAGGCGCACCAGGGCCGTCATCACCGGGGTGGCGAGGGGCGCGAGGTAGAACTGGCTCCAGTACGAGACCAGGGCCCGCCGGTCGGCGGTGCCGGGGCTCACGCCGAGCCCGGCCGCGAAGGCCGCGAGCGTGGCGTCGAACACCGCGGGATCGCGCAAGGCGACGAGGGGCGTCGCCGCCCCGCCGGTCTCCGCCGCCACGCCGTCGCGATAGGTGCCGAGCGAGGCCGGCACGTGAGCGGCCACTTGGGCAGTCACTTGGGCTGCCAACTGGGCGGCGATGTCGGGCATCGGGGAGGCGAGACCGGGGCTCATCGCGGCCCCGCCCGGTCGGCCCGCAGGGTGCGGGCGATCTGGAGCGCCAGCCAGGCGAGCGCCGCGGCGTAGGGCGGCATTGCCGCCGCGAAGTAGCCCGGCCAGCCGGCCCAGCCGGCGAGCGCCGGGCTCGCGACGCGCAAGGGCATCGCGGCGAAGAAGGCGGCGCCGAACAGGAGCGCGTAGTCGGTGGCGGGCCGCGGTCCTTGCGACCAGCGATAGATCATGTTGAACACCGGCACCCCGAGGAAGCCGCCGAAGACGAAGTTCAGGACCGTGGCAGTGACGGCCAGCCCCTCGGAGCGCAGCAGGCAGGCCGCCGCCATCAGGCCGCCGGCGAGGAGCACCCCGATCCCGCCGAGGCCGATCAGCCGCACGGTGCCGAACCGGACCGCCAGGCCGCCGGCTATCAGCGCCATCACCAGGTTCACCGCCGGCAGGACGGTGCCGGTGAGGAAGCCGACCTGGCCGAGCGGCACCCCGAGATCGAGCAGCGCCAGGGTGTTGGGGCCGGCCAGCAGGTAGGCGGCGGCGAAGTAGGCGCCGAGGGCCGCGATGCGGCCGGCGAGCACCCGCAGGCGTTCGAGCGAGCCCGACCAGCGCTCCGGCACGCCGCCGGCCCCCTGCAGCCGCGCCTCCGGATAGGCGAGGATCGGCAGGAGGCAGAGCGCGTCGAGCCCGGCGCAGGCCAGCAGCGCCGCCGGCCAGCCGATCGTGTCGTAGGAGCCGACCAGCACGCCGACCCCGAGAATCCCCCCGAGCGAGGCGCCGCAGAGCTTGGCCGAGGCGATGAAGGCCCGCCGCTCCGCCGGCACCGTCTCGACCACCAGGGCCTCCAGCGCGATGTCCATGGTGGCGGTGCAGGCGCAGGTGGCGATGGCGAGCGCGAGCAGCACCGGGAGCGGCCAGTGCTCGCCGAGGCTCAAGGCCGCCAGCAGCGCGACCGTCGCGCCCTGCGCCGCGACGATCCAGCCGAGGCGGCGGCCGAGGAACGGCAGGCGCACCCGGTCGAGCAGGGCCGCCCACAGGAAGGTCAGCCCGACCGGCAGGTTGATGAGCTGCAGGAGCCCGACCTGCGCGAGGTCGAGGCCGCGCGCCCGCAGGATCAGCGGCGCCCCGCCCGACAGGAAGCCGAGCGTGGCCCCGAAGGTCACGTAGAGGCAGAAGAACGGGAGGAGCGGGCGCAACGCCGCGAGGAGCGTGCGGGCGCTGCCGAGCGCGACGGCCTGCGTCACGGCGCGGGCGCGCCCGGACCGGCCGCGATGCCTGATCGGTACTTTGGAATCACACTAATTCGTCTTTGTGTACAGGGACTTGAGCTTACGGGGCGGGGGGCCGGGCCGCAAGGCCGAGGCGAGCGGGGCTTCGGGCGGCGATTGTTTAACCGGTTCCGTGCAGGCTGCCGCGAGCGGTCCGTTTCGCGCCGGGAGGGTCGAGCGTCATGGCTGGCGAACTGGCGAGCCTCGTGAATCGCGGTAAGCTGTCGGGCGCGCGCGCCCTCGCCCTGCGGGTGGCGCCGGACCAGCGCCGGCACCAGCGCGTGGCCGTGGCCCTGCTCGGGCGCTACATGCTCGCCGACCGGCAGGAATATCCGTGCCAGACCGTCGACATGTCCCCCGGCGGGGTGCGCCTCACCTGCGCGGTCGGCGGCGCGGTCGGCGAGCGCATCGTGATCTATCTCGACCATGTCGGGCGGATCGAGGGGACGATCGCCCGGCTCCTGCCGGACGGCGTCGCGGTGGCGATCGGCGCCACGACGCGCAAGCGCGACAAGATCGCCTCGCAGCTGACCTGGCTCGCCAACCGGGCGGCGCTCGGTCTGCCGGAGGACCGCCGGCACGAGCGCGTGGTGCCGCGCCAGACCCTCGCCATCCTGCGGCTCGATGGCGGGCGCGAGGTCGAAGCCCGCATCATCGACGTCTCGCTCTCCGGCGCGGCCCTGGCCTGCGAGGCGGAGCTGCCGCTCGAATCCGCCCTCACCGTCGGCGGCACCCCCGCCCGGGTGGTGCGCCGGTTCAAGGGCGGCCTCGCGGTCGAGTTCCGGCTGCCGCTGTCGCCGGACCGGTTCGACGAGACCCTGGTGCTGTAGCGATGGATGCGGTTCGGCACGCATCGCCCGGCGACGTCCCTCGCGCGCGGGTCCGCCTGTGGCTGCTGATCCTGGCCGTCGCAGGTCTCACTGCGGCCTGGATGCGCGCGGCCGGGCTCGCCCTCGAGGCCGCGAGCGCGCTCCTGCCGGCCGCCGCCTGCCTCGGGCTCGAACTCGTCGCGACGGTCTATACCGTCCGGCGCCCCGATCCGCGCCTCGCGGTCAGCCTGTCCTGCGTCGCGCAGATCCTCGGGTTCAGCGCCTGCGCGGCGCTCCTCTCCTACGCGGTGGCCGCCACCGGCGGTCCGCTCCGGGACGACGCCTTCCTGGCGCTCGACCGCGCCCTCGGCCTCGACTGGACCGCCTACCTGGCCGCCCTGAACGACCGGCCCGGGCTCGGCGCCGCCCTGACCCTGGCCTACCGGACCCTGATGCCGCAGATGATCCTGGTGGTCGTCGTGCTGGGTTTCGGCGGAAGGCTGGCCGCGGCGCGGGAATTCGTGCTGGCCTTCGTGATCGCGGGCGTGGTCACCGTGGTGCTCTCCGGCCTGCTGCCGGCGGTCGGGACCTACGCCCATCTCGGGCTGCGGCCGGAGGATTTTTCGCGGCTCTCCCCCGCGGCCCCCTACGCCCACCTCGCCGACCTGACGGGCCTTCGCGATGGCACGCTCCGGAGCATCACCCTCGACCGGATGGAGGGGATCATCACCTTCCCGAGCTTCCACACGGCGCTCGGCGTGCTGTTCATCCGCTATTTCTGGATGTCCCGGATCACGCGCTGGCCCGGCATCGCCTTGAACGGAATGATGATCGCCGCGACGCCGATCGATGGCGGGCACTACTTCGTCGATGTCGGCGCGGGGGCGGTGATCGCAGTCTTGGCGATCGGGGCGGCGGGGTTCCTCGTCCGCGCCGCCGGGCCTGCGGAGGGACGCCGGGCGAGACCGGCTTGGGCCTCGCCGGGCGGGGCAGGGGTGGCCGCTCGCGGGTCGTGAGTCGCTGAAGCCTGACGGAGACCTACAGCGCACCCTCGCGGATCGAGCCCGGATCGGCGAGCGCGTGGAGCAGGCCCGCCGCCGAATGGGCGAAGCGCAGGGTGACGGCCTTGCGGCGGGCGCCGGCCAGGGGGTGCTCCGGCGGCGCGCGCAGGATCTCCGCCCCGAAGGCGTCGGCGACGATGAGCCCGGTCTCCTCGGGCAGGATCTCCACCGGCAGGGTCTCCGGCACCGCGAAGTAGAAGCGGTCGCAGAAGTCGCGGTAATCCGGCCATTTCCGGTCGGCGCGGAAATCGGCCACGCTCGACTTGATCTCGATGATCGTCAGCTTGCCGCAGGCCCCCAGCGCGATCAGGTCGGCGCGCCGTCCGTTGGCGAGGGTGAATTCCGGGATCGTGACGTGCCCGAGCTCGGCGAAGAGGCGCCGCACCCCCCGCTGCACGCTGAGCGCGGTCGGCGATTGGCGGCGGTCGACGGGGAGCGAGAGGGCGAGGGCGGCGGACAAGGCTGTGGAGGGCTGCTTCTGACGGGTTGCACGGGACCGAATCGGGAACACCATCGGACCAGCTCTGCTCGCCGTTGTCACCTGCGGCCCGTGTCGCAGGCGGCGCGCATCCGCGACGGACGTAGCGGTTGATCTCACGCGCCCGCTCGCCGATGGTCGGCCCCGCCGGAGGCCGCTCGAGACGGCCGCGAGAGACTGCCGCAAGAGACGGCCGGGCGACGGGAGGGAGATCGATGGTGGGGCAGCGCGCCGCCGAGGGACAGACAGGTGGGCGGGCCGGCATGCGCCTCGTCGGCGGCACGGCGCTCGCCCACGGCGACGCGGTGCGGCTGGAGAATGTCGGCATCGCCTTCACCCTGAAGGGTGGCAAGCGCTACGTCGCCGTCGAGGGCATCGATCTCGGCGTGAGCCCCGGCGAGTTCGTGGCGGTGGTCGGGCCGACGGGATCCGGCAAGTCGACCCTGCTCAACGCCGCCGCCGGCCTGCTGAAGCCGGCTACCGGCAGCGTCACGATGTTCTCCTCGGCGCTGTCGGGCCTGAACGGCCGCGCCGGCTACCTGTTCCAGGCCGACGCCCTGATGCCGTGGAAGACGGCGCTCGACAACGTCGCGGTGGCGCTGGAGCCGCAGAAGGTCCCGCGCGCCGAGGCGCTGGCCCGGGCCCGCGACTGGCTCGGCCGGGTCGGGCTGTCTGCCTTCGTCGACCGCTACCCGCACATGCTCTCGGGCGGCCAGCGCAAGCGCGTGGCGCTCGCCCAGATGCTGATCCGGGATCCCGAGATCCTGCTGATGGACGAGCCGTTCGGGCCCCTCGACGCGCAGACCCGGCAGATCATGGGCAACCTGCTGCTGGAGCTGTGGGCGGCCAACCGCAAGGCGGTGATGTTCGTCACCCACGACCTCGAGGAGGCGATCGCGCTGTCCGACCGGGTGGTGGTGCTCTCGGCCGGGCCCGCCGCCCGCATCGTCGGCCAGTTCAAAGTCGATCTGGCCCGCCCGCGCGACATCAGCGAGATCCGCCTCGAGCCGCACTTCCACGCCCTCTACAAGGAGATCTGGTCGTGCCTGCGGGTCGAGGTCTCCCGCGCCTATGCGGGCGGTCCCGCGTGACGCCTGATCGGAGATTCCATTCGTGAACCGCCTCGGCCTCCTCGCCCTCCAGATCCTCGTCGGCCTGACCGGCCTTGCGATCTGGCACGTGCTCACCGTCTATCCGATCCTCGGCGCGCCTAAGCAGATCCAGTTCTTCTTCTCGACCCCGGTGGAGGTGCTCAAGCGCACCTGGACCGAGATGACCAACCCCGAGATCTGGGGCCATCTCTGGATCACCCTGCAGGAGACGGTGCTGGCCTTCGTGACGGGGGCCCTCGGCGGCATCGCCTTCGGGTTCCTGTTCGCCCGCAACGCGCTTCTCGCCGCGGTGTTCGACCCCTACATCAAGGCGGCGAACGCCCTGCCGCGGGTGGTGCTGGCGCCGATCTTCGCCTTGTGGTTCGGGCTCGGCATCTGGTCGAAGGTGGCGCTCGGCTTCACGCTCGTGTTCTTCATCGTGTTCTTCAACGTCTACCAGGGCGTGCGCGAGGTAAGCCCTGTGGTGCTCAACAACGCCCGGATGCTCGGGATGAGCGAGCGCGGGCTCCTGCGCCACGTCTACTGGCCCTCGGCGCTGACCTGGATGTTCTCCTCGCTCCACACGGCCGTCGGCTTCGCCCTCGTCGGGGCGGTGGTGGGCGAGTATCTCGGCTCCTCGGCCGGGCTCGGCTACAAGATCCACGAGGCCGAGAGCGTGTTCGACGTGACGGGCGTCTTCGCCGGCATGCTGATCCTAACCGTGTTCGTCATCGTGATCGACACGGTCGTCACCCTGATCGAGAACCGCCTCCTGGTCTGGCGCCCGCAGGCGGGCGGCCAGGGGTGAGACACCGGTGCGATGCTCGTCAGACCGGCATCGCGACACGCTTCATCCCACCCGCGACCTCATCCTGAGGTGCCGCGCAGCGGCCTCGAAGGAGGCGTCCAGCGGCCTCTGCGATCACTGGACGCCTCCTTCGAGGCTCAGCGATCTTCGATCGCCTCGCACCTCAGGATGAGGTCGTGGATGGGATCATTCGATAGTTCGGCCTGACCGGCCCACGGAAACAACCGGAGGACACACCCCATGCAACGCCGCAGCTTCCTCGCCGGCGCCGCCGCCCTGGCGCTGACCCCTTCCGTGCCCGCCCGGGCCGACATCGTGAAGGTCCGCATCGGTGTCGGCGGCAAGCCTCTCCTCTACTACCTGCCGCTGACGATCGCCGAGCGGAAGGGCTTCTTCAAGGAGGAGGGGATCGAGGCCGAGATCAACGATTTCGGCGGCGGCGCTCGCTCGCTCCAGGCGCTGATCGGCGGCTCGGTCGACGTGGTGACGGGGGCCTACGAGCACACGATCCGGATGCAGGCCAAGGGCCAGGACGTGCGCGCCGTGTGCGAGCTCGGCCGCTTCCCCGCCATCGTGATCGGGGTGCGCAAGGATCTCGCCGGCACGGTGAAGTCGGCCGCCGACCTCAAGGGCCGCAAGATCGGCGTCACGGCGCCGGGCTCCTCGACCGCGCTGACCGCCCAATACGCAATGATCAAGGCCGGGCTGAAGGCCAGCGACGCGGCCCTGATCGGGGTCGGGGGCGGCGCCGGGGCGATCGCCGCGATGAAGAAGGGCGAGATCGACGCCATCGCGCATCTCGATCCGGTGATCGCCAAGCTCGAGGCCGACGGCGACATCGCGGTGATCATCGACACCCGCACCGAGGCCGGCACCCGGGCGCTGTTCGGCGGTCCGAATCCGGCTGCGGTGGTCTACACCAAGCAAGACTGGATCGAGCACCACGCCGCCGGGACCCAGAAGGTCGTCAACGCCTTCGCCAAGGCCCTGAAGTGGATCGTCGCCGCGACACCGGAGGAGATCGCCGACACGGTGCCGCCGGCCTACCATTTCGGCGACAAGCCGCTCTACGTGCAGGCGGTGAAGAACTCGCTCGAGAGCTATTCCCGCACCGGCATCCCGACCCAGGAGGGCATGGCGAGCGTGCTGGAGCTGGTGCGCACCCTCGATCCCGACTTGCAGGGCGCCAAGATCGACCTCGCGAACACGGTCGAGGACCGGTTCATCAAGAAGGCGATGGGCTGAACCCTCACGCCCAGCCGACCCGGGCCGCGGCGCGCGGTCCGGGCGCGCCGGCGGTCATCAGCCGGCCCTTGCCGGCGGCCTTGGCGCGGTAGAGCGCGGCATCGGCCTCGGCGAGCAGCGCCTCCGGGGTCATCCCCGGGACCGCCCAGCCGATCCCGACGCTGAGGCCGACCCCGATCCCGATGGCGTAGGGCGCCTTCACGGCCTCGATCAGGCGGGCCGCCACCACGGCCGCCTCGCAGGCCCGGTCGCCGGCGGCCAGGATCACGAACTCGTCGCCGCCGAGCCGGGCCGCCTGCCACCCGTCGGGGATCCCGGCGGAAATCCGGCCGGCCACCTCCACCAGCAGGGCGTCGCCGGCGGCGTGGCCGAGGCAGTCGTTGACCGCCTTAAAGCCGTCGAGGTCGAGGTAGAGCAGGGCGAGATCGTCGGCGCCGCGCCGCATCCGGGCGGCGAGATCCTCCATCAGCCCGGTGCGGTTGCGCAGGCCCGTGAGGGCGTCGTGGGTGGCCCGGCGCTGGTTCTCCCGCTGGGCGAGCAGCACCTTGATATAGGTGCTGTTGAGCTTCACCGTGGTGACGCGCATCGCGACCACGAACAGCAGGCCCTGCACCGCCCCGATCAGGAACCAGGGGTTGCCGTAATGGAACGGCAGCATCAGCTTCAGCGGCAGGTCGCACAGCACGATCATCGTGAGGGCGTGGCGCGGCGCGGCGTAGTTGCGGGTGATGATGCCGGCGAGGATGCCCATCATGGTCAGCGGTGCCAGGACCTGCAGCACCGGATCGCCGCTCATGAAGCACAGGACCGTGGCGAGGCCGACGAGGCCGGCCCAGGCGAGGCTGCTGGCGACCAGCAGGTCGGTCGGCGCCGGGCGTCCGGCTGCGACGGCGCGGGTGCTGCGCGCGACGAGGACCAGACGGAGGAGGAGCAGGCCCGCATCCACCGCCAGCAGGCATGGGAAGGCCGACCCCGGATGGCGGATCACGGCCGTGACCTCGATGATCAGCATCGCCACCGCGCCGATCACCAGCGAGGACGGGGAGGCCATCAGCGTCGCGAGCAGGCGGATCCGCAGCTCGGCCGGCAGGTCGAGGCTCGGATCCACGAGCCAGCGCAGCGGCGCGGCGCGCGGCAGCAGGTAGGTCGGCGTCGCGTCGGGCATGGGGCGGCTTCCGGGGTTGGTCCGTTCCCGGACCGCGCCGCCTTCAGTCTGTCGCCGCCGCTTAATATTTCATGAGATTTCCGCGCCGATCGTGCCGGCCCGGTGAAGTGTTCTGCTTGCCGGACATCTTTCCTATATTGTGGTTGCCACCTCGTCAGGCACGCCGGAGCCAGTCGATCAGGCCGGCGCCCGGTGCCAGCCAGACGAAGGCCCAGACGAAGGCCGAGGACAGGTTGGCGAGCTGGAACCAGAATCGCGGCAGCAGTGCCACTCCGGCGACGAGGGGCACCACCGCGCGCGCCGGGCCGATGAAGCGGCCGACGAAGATCGCCCAGGCGCCCCAGCGCTGGCAGAAGGTCTCCCCCTTCTGCACCATCTCGGGGTAGCGGCTGAGCGGCCAGAGCTTCTTGGCGCCGTCCTTGTAGTAGCGGCCGATCTCGTAGGAGACCCAGTCGCCGAGGATCGCCCCGATCGCCGCCCCGATCATCACCGGCAGGAACGGGATCGCCCCCGAACCGATCAGCGCCCCGATCCCGATCAGGATCACGGTCGCCGGCACCAGCAGCGAGAGCACCGCGAGCGACTCGCAGAAGGCGATGATCCCGGTGATCACCGGCGCCCAGGCCTGGTGGTCGCGCAGGAAGTCGAGCACCGTGGTGCGTAAGCTCTCGAAGTCCATGGCGGCCTTGGGGCTGAGGGGGAGGGACGGCGGGACAAGTCGGGGCGCCGGGCGGACGTTCCCCTCCCTTACGCGAGAGGGGTGTGCGCCGTGTGAACCCGCGACCCGGGGCGGTAGCCGAGATTGAGCCGTTGCCGAGATTGTGCTGTTGCCAAGAGCGTCCGGATCCGGGAATCGTGCGGGCCTTGGGTGCCCCCGCGCGAGGTTCGTGTCGCGATGAACGTCCTGTCGATCCAGTCCCACGTCGCCTACGGCCATGTCGGCAACGCCTCGGCGGTCTTCCCGATGCAGCGGCTCGGGGTCGAGGTCTGGGCGGTGCACACGGTGCAGTTCTCCAACCATACCGGCTACGGCGCCTGGCGCGGCCGGGTGTTCGACGGGCCGGCGATCGAGGAACTGGTCGAGGGCATCGCCGAGCGCGGGGCGCTGCCCTCCTGCGACGGGGTGCTGTCGGGCTACATGGGCTCGGCCGATATCGGCACCGCGATCCTGCGGGCGGTGGCGCGGGTGCGGGAGGCGAACCCCGCGGCGCTCTATTGCTGCGATCCGGTGATCGGCGATACCGGCCGCGGGGTGTTCGTGCGCCCGGGCATCCCGGAATTCATGCGCGACCACGCGGTGCCGGCGGCCGATCTCATCACCCCGAACCAGTTCGAGCTCGATTACCTGAGCGGGATCGAGACCCGGACGCTGGCCGACGCCAAGGCGGCGGTGGCGGCCGTGCAGGCGAGCGGGCCGAAGGTGGTGCTGGTGACCTCGCTCCACACCGAGGAGACGCCCGACGACAGCATCGACATGCTGGCCGGCGCGAACGGCCTCTTCTGGCGCCTGCGCACCCCGCGGCTGTCGCTCAGCGTCAACGGCGCGGGCGACGCCACCGCGGCCCTGTTCCTGGTGCACTACGCTCGCAGCCGCTCGGCCGGCGAGGCCCTGGGGGCGGCCGCTGCCTCGATCTACGGCCTCCTGCGCCGCACCGCGGAGGCCGGCGCCCGGGAGATCCTGACCGTGGCGGCCCAGGACGAGTTCGTGGCGCCGAGCCGCACGTTCCCGGTCGAGGCGGTGTGAGAGCTGTCTGATTGAAATCGACAGATATCAAACCCTCCCCGTCATTCCGGGCTCTGCTTTCGCGGCCCCGGAATGACGGGGAAGGTGTCGGTATTGTCGAGCAATTCGAACAGGGACTGAGAGTCTATTTGGCTTCTGGGGAGATTTTCTCCCACCTACAACCTCATCCTGAGGTGTCAGTCGATTGCAAATCGGCTGACCTCGAAGGAGGCCTCCAGAAATCTCCGAGGTCTCTGGAGGCCTCCTTCGAGGCTCACTGCGTTCGCACCTCAGGATGAGGTCGTGGGTGGGAGAAGAAGGTGTCTCTTGGTGCTGGCCTCGCGAATCAAACAGGCACTGAGCCTTCACGCCTCCAGCGCCAGCAGCGCGAAGCTCGCCAGCCAGTGCTCGCCCATGTAGTCGTCGGCGAGGTGGGCCAAGGCCGCGACGAGATGCGCCTCCGCCGTCTCCCGCAGCACCGGCACGCGGGCGTCGTCCGCCGGCAGCGCGCCGGCGAGCGCCCGCAGGCACCAGGCGCGGCTGAGGTTGAGCCCGTCGAGATGGGCGATCTTGCCGTCGCTGCGATCGGTGACGGTCGCCGGCCGGAACAGGGTGTCGGGTGAGCGCTCGGCGAGGCGCGGCAGGAAGCGGTCGAACCAGGGCCGGAATTCTTCCGCCGGCATCAGGCGGCGCAGGCACTCGGCCTCGATCAGCGCGGAGGACAGGAAGTCGTCGCCGCTCGGCTCGCCCCAGGCCGGGCAATCGGCATCGGCGCCGTACCAGCGCGCGGCGGTGGTGCGCAAAAGCGCTGTCAGGGCCTCGTCCCCCGTACCGTCGGCGTAATCCGCTGCCATCCGCAACCCGAAGGCGGTGTTGAAGTGGGTGCCGACCCGCACCGGATAGGGCGAGAGCGGCAGGAAATCGCGAAAACGCCGGGCGAAGATCCCGGCCATCGGCGCCAGCGCCCGCGACCAGCGCGGCTCGGGCAGCTGCGCCAGCTCGTCGGCGAGCTTGAGCGCCCAGGCCCAGCCATAGGGCCGCTTGAACCCTCGCGCCGTCGGCGCGTCGAGATAGGCGCACTCGCCCGCGACCTTCTCGGCGGTCAGCTGCCGGTCGAACAGCGCGACGATCGCCGGCGCCTGCGGTCCCTCGGGGAAGCGGCGCAGCACCCGGGCGAGCAGCCAGTAGCCGTGGACGCAGGAATGCCAGTCGAAGCTGCCGTAGAAGACCGGGTGCAGCTCGGCCGGCGTGCGGGCGTCCTCCGGGCCGGCGAGCGTGTGGTCCGGCTTGTTCGGATATTCCCGGGTGACGTGGCCGAGCGTGAGGACGGCGAAGCGGGCGGCGGTGTCGGGGGTCAGGGTGTGGGGCATGCGACTACACTCCGTCGGAACATCCTGCACGCCTACACCATCCGTCGCCGCCGTTGCAGCTTGCCACCCTTATTTTCTGGAGTTACAGAAAATACATGCGGATGGTCTGGGACGAGCCTAAGCGAGAGAGGAATCGTCGGCCGCCGCCGGCCGGCCACGGACTCGATTTCGCGGATGCCCGTGATCGCTTCGAATGGGAAACCGCGGCGATCAGCGAGAGCTACGGCAGCTCATCCGGCGGCGCCCGGTACATTGCGACGGGATATCTCGACGGCAAGCTCGTCACGCTCACCTTCTCGCTCCTCGGCACGGAGGCTATCTCAGCCATCAGCCTGCGAACAGCCAGCAACCGCGAGAGGAGAGCCTATGCCGCACGATCCGAGTAAGCCTACGGTCCCGATGCTGAGCGACGCCGAGGAGGCTGAGCTTCAGGCCCGGATGAAAGCGGATCCGGATGCCCGTGAGATGACGGATGAAGAACTCGGCCGGATGCGGCCCGCCCGCGAGGTGCTGCCGGCGGCCGTGTTCGAAGCTCTCACGAAGCGGGGGCGGCCGAAGTCGCCGAGCCGGCTGGTGCAGGTCACGCTGCGGCTCGACCCGGAGGCCCTGGCGGCCTTCAGGGCCACGGGCCCGGGCTGGCAGACCCGGATCAACGAGACGGTCAAGCGTGCCGCGAAGCGGCTGGGGCAAAGCGGTTGACGTGCCGCTATGGCTGCTTCGCGAAACTGCCGTAACGGCGCTCGGCGTGACCGTCCCCCGATCCCCGGGACTTGCACCGCCGGCCCGATCCGTGCTGCCTCGCGCGACTGAGCTTCGGAAAGGACGAGACCCGGATGCCCGCACGCCGCTACGCCACCCTGGACGTGTTCACCGACACCGCTTTGGCCGGCAACCCGCTGGCGGTGGTGCTCGACGCCGAGGGGCTGGACGATGCCGCGATGCAGGCCATCGCTGGCGAGTTCAACCTGTCGGAGACGGTGTTCGTGCTGCCGCCCTCCGAGGCCCGGCACCGGGCGCGGCTGCGGATCTTCACGCCGACCCAGGAGCTGGCCTTCGCAGGCCACCCGACCGTCGGCACCGCGGTGCTGCTCGCCCTCGGCGACCGGCGGGCGGAGATCGCCGACGCGGTGGCGTTCGGCCTCGAGGAGCAGGTCGGGGTGGTGCCCTGCGTGGTCGAGACCGGGGAGGGGAGAGGCCGCGCGCGCTTCCGCCTGCCGCGCCTGCCGGAGAGCTGGGGCGAGGAGCCGGACGCGACGGTGCTCGCCGGGGCGCTCGGCCTGTCGCCGTCCGAGATCGGCTATGCCCGCCACCGGCCGAGCCGCTACAGCGCCGGCACGCCGTTCCACCTCGTGCCGGTGCAGGGGCTCGACGCCCTGGCGCGGGCCCGCACCAGCGCCGAGGCGATGGTGCAGGCCCTCGGGCAAGGCGCGAAGGTCTTCCTCTATACCGGCGAGACCGGCGAGGCGGGCCACAGCTTCCGGGCCCGGATGTTCGCCCCCGCCGCCGGCATCGCCGAGGATCCGGCGACCGGCGGCGCGGTCGCGGCCTTCGCCGGAGCCTTGATGCAGTTCGAGCCCCTGGGCAGCGGCACCCACGACCTCGTCATCGCGCAGGGGTTCGAGATGGGCCGGCCGAGCGAGATCGCGCTCCAGCTCACGATCGAGGACGGTGCCCTGCGTGCGGCCGAGATCGGCGGCAGCGCCGTGCTGGTCTCCGAGGGCGTGCTGCACCTCTGATGAGCCTCACCCTCACTCCGGCCCGCCGGGTCGAGGCCCGGATGGTCGCCCATGACTGGCCCTGGGCCCGCGACCACCGGGCCGCCATCATGGCCCATTGGGACGAGCGGCGGGCGGCCCGCCCGGCGATGTTCAACGGCACGGTGCTGATGCTGCGCCGCTGGACGCTGACCGACGGCGTGCTCGACGCCGAGCTGTTCGAGGCCGACTACGCCGCCCTCACCGCCCTGAAGGACTGGGGCTTTCCCGACGGGAGCGTCCTCAACGTCTTCGCGGCGGCGGTGCCGCGCACCCGGGATGGGATCTTCCTCCTCGGCGAGATGGGCCCGCACACGGCGGCCGCCGGGCGGGTCTACTTCCCCTGCGGCACGCCGGACCCGACCGATATCGGCCCCGACGGAGAGGTCGACCTCGCAGCGAGCGCGTTGCGCGAATTGCGGGAGGAGACCGGCCTCGTCGCCCCGGCGGGGCCGGATCCCGGCTGGGTGATCGTGCGCGACGGCGGCCTGATGGCTCTGTTGCGCCCTGTGCAGCTCGCCGAGGACGAGGCTGCCGTGCGGGCGGGCATCTCTGCCCACCTCGCGGCGGAGGCTGAGCCGGAGCTGTCGGCCATCGTCGGGGTGCGCGCGGCGGCGGACCTCGATCCCGCACGGATGCCCGGCTTCGTCCGGCATTACCTCGCGAGCGTGCTGGCCGCCTAGTTGCACCTCACAAAACTCCCGCTGCACCGGCCTCGCCAGAGCGAGCGATGGTGGCGACCGGGAGTTTTGTGGGAGACACGAAATCGCGCGGGGCAGCCCGGCGGTGGAATCGGTTCCATGCCGGGTGCCGCACCGTTACTGTCCTCCCGAAGGCGCCCGTCCGTGGCGCCGCCAGGGGAGTCCAGCGATGACTAAGCAGACTTGCGTTGACAGGCCAACGCTTCGCCCGCTTAGGCTATTGTTTTGCCGCAGATTTTTGTCGCAAAACCGGCCACCACTTTTGCGACATCTGCGAATGATGCCGAGGGCCGTGGCCCTGGCGATGCTCGGCTGCGGCCTCGCCGCCGGGCCAGCCGGCGCGGAGGTGACGCGGTTCGAGACCGTGGCGGCGGAGAAGCCCGCCCTGCAGGGTCGCCGCTTCGGCGAGCGCGGCCAGGCAGAAAAAATCACCGGCCGGGCGACCATCGCCCTCGATCCGACTGACCCCCACAACGCGGTCATCGCCGACCTGGCGCTCGCGCCCCGCAACGCCGCGGGCCGGGTCGAGGCGGTGGCCGACGTGGTGCTGCTGCGCCCCGAGCACCCCAACGGGCTCCTCCTCGTCGAGATCCCCAATCGCGGCCGCAAGCTGATCGGCCCCCTCTTCGAGGGCGCCTCGACCGCGGCGTCGAGCCGGCTCGAACAGGCGGGCGATGCCGGCCGGGGCTTCCTTCTGTCGCGCGGCTACACGCTGGCCTGGATCGGCTGGCAGGGCGACATCGCGCCGGGAAACGGGATGGGTATCCGCCTGCCGGTGCTCTCCGGACTCACCGGCCCGTCGCGCGAGGAGTGGAGCTTCGAGAACACCACCTCGCCGATCGCCGCGCCGCTGACCTGGCCCGCCGCCGACCTCGATCCGGCAAAGGCCCGTCTCACCGTGCGGGCGAAGCCGGAGGATCCGCGCACCACGCCCGCCGACCTGTCGTTCCGCTACCTCGACGCAAAGCGCATCGAGATCACGCGGCCCAAGGGCTTCGACGGCAGCGCCCTCTATGAATTGAGCTACACCGCCCGCGACCCGGCGGTGATGGGCTTGGGCCTCGCGGCGATCCGCGACGTCGCGACCTTCCTGCGCCACGAGACGGGCGACCGGAACCCGCTCGCGCGGGACGGCCACGGCACCATCGACCGGGCGGTCGGTTTCGGCATCTCGCAATCGGGCCGGGTCCTGCGCGACGTGCTCTATCTCGGCCTCAACGAGGACGAGCAGGGCCGGATGGTATTCGACGGGATGATGCCGCACATCGCCGGCAGCCGGCGCAGCTTCACCAATGCCCGCTTCGCCCAGCCCGGCCGCAATCCCGGTCCCCATCTCGACCGCTACTACCCCGCGGACCAGTTCCCCTTCGCCTACGCGACCACCACCGATGCGCTCACGGGCAAGCGCGACGGCCTGTTCCTGCGCTGCCGCCTGACCAATACCTGCCCGCGCCTGATGCATGTCGATAGCGAGTACGAGCTGTGGGGCTCCCGCGGTGCGCTCGTGACCACCGACACAAGCGGCGCCGACCTCCCCCAGCCGCCGGAGGTCCGGGTCTACATGGTGACCGGCGCGCCGCATTTCGCGGATCCCGACGCGACGACCGCTAGCCTGCCCGGTTGCGCCCTGCCGGTCAGCCCGGTCCATGCCGGGGCGGCGTCCCGCGCTCTCCTCGCCGCACTCGAGTCTTGGATCACCGACGGCGTCGCGCCGCCGGCGAGCCGCTATCCGTCGCGGGCCGACGGCACGCTGGGATCGCCCGCCCATCTCTACCCGCCGATTCCCGGCCTGCCCTATACCGGCCTCTACAACCCGGCCCAGTGGGTGGAACCCGGTGATCCGCCGGTGGTGCGCGGCACCTATCCCGTGCTGCTGCCGAAGGTCGATCCCGACGGCAACACGCTGGCGGGGATCCGCCTGCCGCTGATCGAGGCGCCGCGGGCGACCTATACCGCCTGGAACCCGACCCGCGGCGTCGCCGCCGACACCCTGTGCAACCAGAAGGGCGGCGTTCTCGCCTTCCCCGAGACGCGGGCGGCGGCGAAGGCCGCGAACGATCCGCGGGTCTCGCTGGAGGAGCGCTACCCGACCGAGGGCGCCTACGCGGCGGCGGTGACGGCGGCGGCCGAGCGGATGGTGGCCGAGCGCACGCTGCTGCCGGCGGATGCCGAGGCGATGGAGAAGGCGGCCGGGGAGGGGCTCCTGGCGCGCTGATGAATCCGCCGCGGGACCCGCGGGCGTTCCCGCGGGTTCCCGCTCCGCAAGTGCCGGTAGGGAGGGGCCATGGCCGCCAAGCTCGTCGAACTCGTCCGGGAGGCCGCCGCCCAAGCCCGGCTCATTGCCCGGGGCTACCCGTCGGGATGCAGCGCCGAGGCGCTGCCCTGGGCGGTCATCAAGCGCTTCGACGACGACGTGCGCGGCCATGTCGAGCGCGACCCCCGCATCGAGGACGGCCGCGACCAGGTCCTGATCGCCGCCGTGAACCTTGCCGAGGCGGCGCCTGGTGACGACGCTGACATGCCCGAGCGCGAGCGGCTGGTGAAGGCGATCAACGACCTCGAATGGGTCACGCTCAGCCGCGGCATCGTCAACCGTGCGGCGGTGGCGTCAGGATATGGCGAGGCTGGGGACAGGTTGCGGGATGCGGGGTGACGTGGACGGCTTCGCCCGGCTTACCGAACGGTTGAGAGCCGGTTCGCTTCCCTCAACGGTATGAAGATACGCCGCGTCATTCCGGGCTCCGCTGCGCCGCCCGGAATGCCCCTGCGGGGTTTCAGACCGCCGAGAGAGGTGAACAGACCGGTATGCCCTGCATTCTACGGTCGCATGCCGTATGGGCCAGGCGATACAGATCCGCTCACAGCCGCCCACCGCGATGCACCACGAAGCGCTTGCGGCGCTCCAGGCCCGGCTCGTCGTTGGCCGCCGGCGGGGGCGCCGCGAGCGGGGCGGGGGCGGCATTCGCCTCGGGGATGAGGATCCGCAGGGACACGGTGCGCAGGGCCACGATCGGGCGCAGGCCCAGCCAGGTCGGGATCACCGCCGGCGACAGCGAGCCGATCACCCGGGCCTGGGTCTTGCCGCGGTGGCGCAGGGGCAGGAGCAGCAATTCGAGGTCGATCGTCTCCCCGGCCTCCGTCACCCCGACGAGGCCGACCACCACGCCGGTAGTGTCCTGGATCACCACCTCGACGAGCCGCCACGGATCGGCGGCCGGCGCCTCGCCCCACAGGCTCGCGAAGGAAAGGCCCCGCAGCTCGGCCCCGAACAGCGCGCAGAGCCGGGTGCCGGCGAGCCGCACCGTGGCGGCGTGCCGGGGGGCGTCGATCTCGAGGATCAGGCTGTCGGCCAGGACGTGGCGGATCTCGCCGGGCTCGATCTCGCCCCGCTCCGGTGCGGCGCGGGCGCCGCGCAGGCCGTTCCAGTAGGCGTGGAGCATGCGGCTGGTCGGGTGCTTCATGGCGTCTCGGTCTGGCACGGTCTTGGGGTCGGACTGTCCTGGGGTCGCCGGCCGCTGTCCCGTTTCGGGACGGCGGCCGGTTCGACTGATTCGGTTCAGCAGACCGTATGCCGAACAGCCGAGCTGCAAAGGCGTAAGGTTTGATTAAGGTTACCAAGTCATAAATGTTGCGTTTCTCCCACACCTGCGCGATTGTCGTCGGCGACGGTGATTTCGGGCTGGCAGGGGCGGAGAGCCCACCCTATGCCCGCCCGCATACCAAGGGGTGAGGGCCGGTTCACGGTCCGCGTCGTCACGGTCCTGACGGCGTTTCGCGGACGGCTGCAGAGCGGTCGGGCGCGGAGTCACCCTCTTTCGGGGAGAGCGGCGACGCTCTCCCTTTTTTTGTCCGCCGGACCATGTTTTTTCGAACATGGCGTCCTCTTTTCGGGGGTGCGCCGGGCCCGCGGCAGCGGTCGCCCTTGCGGTCGGGCCGTGGGCCCCGCAATGGTGCCGAGATGGATGCCACCCCCGACCTCCCGCGACCGCCGCGCGTGCCGGTGTTCAACATGCCCGCCGTGGTCACCGCCTCGGTCGGGATCCTGGTGCTGATCCACGCCGTGCGGCAGGTGCTGCCCGACGTCTGGGACATCACCCTGCTCCTCGACCTCGCCCTGGTGCCGGCGCGCTGGACCCTCGCCCTCGACCCCGACCGGGCCGCCGACGTGATCCGGACCGCCGCCGCCGCGGGGGGCGGCGCCCTTGAGGTCGAGGCGCGCAAGGCCTTCGCGGCTTACCTCGTGGCCGATCCGGGCGCGATGCCCTGGACCTTCGCGTCCTACGCGCTCCTGCACGGCTCCTGGGCCCACGTGCTCCTCAACAGCGTCTGGCTTGCGGCCTTCGGCACGCCGGTGGCGCGGCGCTGCGGCGCCTGGCGCTACGGCCTGATCGCCCTGGTCTCGACCGCCGCCGGCGGCTTCCTCCATGTCCTCATCGACCCCCTGAGCACCGTGCCGCTGATCGGCGCCTCGGCCGGGGTCTCGGGGCTGATGGCGGCGGCGGTGCGCTTCGCCTTCCAGCCGGTCGAGCCGGCCGGCGCCGGCGCCGTGCCGTGGCAGCGCCCGGTGCCGACGCGGCTGCAGACCATCCCCGAACTCCTGCGCAACCGCTCGGCGGTGGTGTTCCTGGCGATCTGGTTCGTCACCAACCTGCTGTTCGGCCTCGCCGCCCTGCCGCTGGGCCTGAGCGACTCCGCGGTCGCCTGGGACGCGCATCTCGGCGGGTTCGTCGTCGGTTTCCTGCTGCTGCCCCTGGTCGATCGCCTCGGGCGCCGCTGAGTCAGGCGAGAGGTCGCGGCGGGAGACCGGGTCTCCCGCGAAGATTGTTTCTCTTCGACCTCCGGGGTGCTTGCCTCGATCGGCGCGCGGTCACACACTCCCCCCCGAACGATCGCCCCGCCCGGAACGCCACGAAGCCGGCGGGGCCTCGAGCAGTGTACGGTCGCAGCGCGACCGTACACTGCTCGAGTCTTCGATTGTGCCGCATTGTCTTCGACGAACCGGTCCCCGCTTCGTCGGACAATGCTCTAGCAGGGAGGTGTTGATGACCGTTGCGCGCATCCTGTCGCAGAAGGGCCGCACCGTGGTGACCGTCCAGCCCCACCGCACGCTGGCGGAGGCGGCGGCGCTCCTGACCGAGAAGGGCATCGGCGCCCTGGTGGTGAGCGATGCCGGCCAGAATGTCCTCGGCATGCTCTCGGAGCGCGACATCATCCGGGCGGTGGTCCGCGGCGGCGGCGCGGCGCTCGAGGCGCCGGTCTCCCGGCACATGACCGCCAAGGTGGTGTGCTGCACCCGCGCCACCGCCATCGACGAGGTGATGGAGCTGATGACCGACGGGCGCTTCCGCCACGTTCCGGTGGTCGAGGACGGCCGCCTGGTCGGCCTCGTGTCGATCGGCGACGTGGTCAAGCACCGCATCGAATCGGTCGAGGCCGAGCACCGGGCCCTGCGCGAGTACATCGCGACCGCCTGACGGCTCCGGCAGCGGCCAGAGCATTTTCCCGACGAAGTGGATCCCGGTTCGTCGCAGAAAATGCGGCCAAGGCGATGGCCTGGAGCGGGATCCGATCGCGGAGCGATGGGATCCCGCTCCGGGCTCGCTGCCGGAACCACCTCACACCGGCGTCACCGCCGCGGCGATCATCTCGTGGATCTCCGGCAGCATCCGCCGGGTCGCCTGGCGGCCGAGCTCGATGCATTCCTCGGCGCGGTGGAACTCGAACAGGCCCATCTGGGCGAGCTTCGGGTTGATCATCACGTCGGGCGGGTCGCCGGCTAGCCGCGAGCGCGAGATCCGGTCCTGCGTGATGTTGAAGGCATCCACCATCACGCTGGCGATGCCGCTCGGCGCGCCGGCCTCCGGCCGGGGCTTCGGCTTCTGGCGCCGGCCGCCGATCAGCGGCCAGCGCCGCGGCTCGTCCGGGAGTGCCACGGCCTCGGCGGCGGCCTCCATCACCGCGTCGGCGGCTTCCGCCCCGTGCGACTGGATCACCGTGCCGCGCACCCGCATGTCGCCGTTGAGGTTGACGCACAGGACCACGTCGGCGCCGAGGGCGCGGGCCGCCGTCACCGGTACCGGATTGACCAGCGCCCCGTCCATCAGCCAGCGCCCGCCAATCTTCACCGGATCGAAGATGCCCGGCAGGGCGTAGGACGCGCGCACCGCCTCGACGAGGCCGCCGCGGGTGAGCCAGATCTCGTGGCCGCTGCCGAGCTCGGTCGCCACCGCCGCGAAGGTCAGCGGCAGGTCCTCGATCCGGGAGCTGCCGAGGTCGCGCTCGAGCAGCCGCCGCAGGCGCTCGCCGGCGATCAGCCCCGAGCCGCTGATGTGGAAATCGAGCAGGCCCATCACCCGGCGCTTGGTCAGCGACAGGGCGAAGTCGCGCAGCTCCGAGAGCTTGCCGGCGGCGTGGCAGGCGCCCACCGCCGCCCCGATCGAGCAGCCCGCCACCACGTCGATGGCGATGCCCGCCTCCCGCAGGACCTCGATCGCCCCGATATGCGACCAGCCCCGGGCGGCCCCGCCGCCGAGCGCCAGCCCGACCTTCGCCCGGCGGGGCGGCTTGTGCTCGGGGGGCTTGGACTTGGAATCGGGAACACCCGCGGCACCCAGCACGCCGTCCGCTGAGCGCCGTACCGGCGCGCCGGAGAAGAGTGCGATGCCGTCCCACATCATGGCGCCTGACCTCTGCCGGGCCTGTCCCGGATTCCAGTGTGGCCTGGATCCATCAAGCGTTCGTCAACGGCGAAGGTTTCATCACCGTTTAGGGGGAGGATGGCGGAGCCCGGCCTCGGCTCGCAGCCTTGCAGCGGTGTGCAGGCCCGTGCCACATCGCTGCGAGAGGTCGGGGACACCGCCGAGAGACATGATGGGACCCGGCCGCATCGTCCGCGGCGCCCTGCTCGCCGCCGCGCTGGCGCAGCCCGCCGCGGCCGGGGAGGAGAGCGACGTCGATACCGAGAACCTGTTCGGCTTCACCGAAGGGTCGACCATCGGCCGCAAGGGCGAACAGGAGATCCTGCTCGACACCGTGGGCCGTGCCGGCAAGCGGCGGGGCGACGCGGGACCGGCCCGCTACGCCGTCGCCAACACCAAGCTCAGCTACCAATTCGACCCGACCGACGCGGTCAGCGTCGAGTTCGGCCTGTTCGGCGACGCCCGCCGGGTGCGCGGCGCCGCCGACCTGCCGGACAAGGACAACGGCAGCTTCGACGGAGTCGGGATCGAGCTGAAGTACCAGTTCCTCAAGGGCGGCGACGCGCAGCCCCTCGGCCTCGCGATCGAGCTGCGCCCGCGCTTCGCCCGGGTGCTGGCGGTCGAGGGACGGGGCGCCGACATCTTCGACATGGAAAGCGTGCTCCAGCTCGATCTGAGGCTGGTGCCCGACAAGGTCTGGTACGGCATGAACCTCAGCGTCGAGCCAACCGTCGGCACCTTGCGGGGAGCGCGCGAGACCGACCGCTCCTCGACCTTCCTGTGGTCGAACGCGCTGGCGTTCCGGCTCGATGCCGACACCTTCCTCGGCCCGGAACTCCGCTACCTGCGGGCCTATGACGGCGCCTTCCTCAACCGCTTCGAGGGAAGGGCGCTGACGCTCGGCCCGCTGCTCTACCGGCGGCTGTCGGACAAGGCCTTCGTGACGCTGGCCTATGCCGGCCAAGTCGCCGGGCGCGATCGCACGGAGGGCCAGACCCGCCGCCCCCTCGATCTGAGCCACTTCGAGCGCCACGCGGTGCGGGTGAAGCTGGGGGTGGAGTTCTAGAGCATTTTCCGACGAAGTGGACACCGGTTCGTCGAAGACAATGCGGCACAATCAAAGACTCAAAGCGCTTCGCGATTGCAACGCGATCGTGAAGTGCCCTAGACCACCATCCGATCGCGGTGCTGCATCGTAAAGGACTGGGGCGTAGAGCCGACAGCTTTCTCTCTCACACGCGCGACCTCATCCTGAAGTGAGCCTCGAAAGAGGCCTCCAGCTCGCTCGGAGACTTCTGGAGCCCTCCTTCGAGGCTCGTTTCACTCGCACCTCAGGATGAGGTCGCGAATGGGACGTGCAGTATGCGCAAGCAAACCAAGCCGTCGTGTGCCGCGGCGCTGCAATCGTGGGTGAAGTCAGTTGTCCTGGGCGCCCTCGTCGCCCGAGGGCTCGGGCGAGGGCCGCTTGAGGACCGCCTTGCGGATCGTCTCGGCGTAGCGGCGGTACTCGGCGGCGCGCTCCTCGTACAGCGTCGCAACCGCTTTGCGCCCGGCCTCGCGCGCGTCCCGCCCCATGCGCCGGACGAGCTCCGCCCGCTCCTCGATGATGCGCAGGGCCACCCGCATCGCCTCGTCGACGGCGGTCTCCTGCTCCTTGGCGACGGCCTCGGCGGAGAGGGCGTGGCCGACCTGGCAGCGGAACCGCAGGGGCTTGGCGTCCCGCATCTGCGAGAGGACGCCGCCGCATTGCGGGCAGGTGATCGGCGCGGGATCGGCCAGGCGGCGCAGCACGTCGCTGTCGATGCGCGCGCCCGCCGCGATGTCGACCTCGAGGCGGAGCTCCGGCGAGATCGGCAGGCGCGGCCCGGCTCGATCGCGCACCAGCTCCGACAGGACGTCGCCGATGCGGGCAGCCGGCAGCGTGAGGTCGACCTCCAGCGCCGCGAGGGCGCTGCGCGGCATCTCGTCGGCCAGGGCCTCGGCGGGATCCTGCACCAGCGTGAGCCCGCCGCAGCGCTTGATCGCCTCCAGGCCCGAGGCGCCGTCGTTCAGGAGACCGCTCAGCAGGACGCCGATGACGCGGGGCCCGTAGGCCGCCGCCGCCGAGCGGAACAGCGGATCGATCGAGGGCCGCGCCATGTTCTCGCGCGGGCCACGTCCGAGCCGGATCCCCGTCTCCGTCAGGATGAGGTGGTAGTCCGGCACGCCGAGCGTGACGGTGCCGGGCCGGATCGCCATGCCGTCGGTCGCCGCGTGGACCGGCAGGCGGCCCGCCGCGGCGGTCACGGTCGCGAGCAGGCCGAGGCTGCGGGCGGGGATGTGCAGCACGATGAACAGGGCCGCAGGGAAATCCGCCGGCAGGGCGCCGAGGATCGTCTTCAGCGGAGCGGTCGCCCCCGACGAGCCGCCGATGACGACGATGTCCCGATTGTCCATGCGCGAATCCTCCGGTGCGTCACATCGGCCAACGCCCGAGAACTGCACGACGTGGCTCGGTTCGCCGGGGCCTGGAGCGGCGGGCGCGCGGGCCTTAAGGTAGGCCGAGCACCGGCCGCGGCCGGAAGGAGGGCAGGGAAGCGATGTCAGCATCGGACACCCGAATCGTCCGGGTACCGGCCGCCTCGATTCTCGGTGAGGCCGCCATGGCGCTTCGGCACGAGGTCTTCGTCGTCGAGCAGGGCGTGCCGGCCGACGAGGAGATCGACGGGGATGATCCGGTCGCCACCCACTTCGTCACCCTCGCCGAGGGGGAGGTCGTCGGAACGCTGCGGGTCGTCTTCAAGCCGGAGCATGCCGAGAGTCCCGAGCAGGCCAAGATCGGCCGCGTCGCCGTGCGTCGCGACCGGCGCGGATCGGGCATCGCCCGGCGGATGATGCTCTGCGCGATGGCGCATTGCCGGCAGATCGGCGTCGACCGCTTCCTCCTCACGGCCCAGACCGACAAGCTCGGCTTCTATGAGACACTCGGCTTCGTCGCCTTCGGCCCGGACTTCATGGATGGCGGCATGCCGCATCGGGCGATGATGGCGGGCTGATCCACCTCGGCAGGGCCCGTCGGCATCGGTGCGCCGCCGATCCGGCGACGACCGATCGCGGCTGGGCGCGACCGGGATCCGCCGCCTCTTGAAACACCGGACCCCGAGGCCGACCTTGTGGGCGAACGGTCACGCCCCGACGATGGGCACGACCCCGTCGCCCGCGCAGGTGCAAGCCAGCCCCATGACCCCCGACCGGCCGATCGTGCGCCTGATGGCGGCGGTGATCCTCGCGATCCTCGCCCACCTCGCGCCGTCCGCCGTCCAGGCGCATGAGGGGCACGGGCGTCACGCTCCTGCGGCCACGATGCAGGGGCGGGCCGTCCCGGCGAAGGCGGTTGCTGCGACCGCTCCGGCTCGCCCCATCATCCGGGCCGAGACCCCGGCCTGGTCGAGGACCGCGCTCCGGATCGCCGCCGTCGCACCGGTCGAGCACGGGAATTGCTGCCCCGGGCCCTGCCGGGTCCGCTGCTGCGGAACGATGGCCTGTTGCGCCACCGGCATCCTGTCCGGCTCAGCCGGTCCGGCGCCGCTCCCGTTCCGGGGTGCCAGATTGCGCCCGCGCGACGTCCCGGGCCGCGCCGGCGCCGGGCCCGAGGCCCTGCCCAGACCCCCACGAACCCTCGCGTGAGATGAGGCGTGCCTGAAGGCGCGCGACGCCCGGATTGCGTCCGCCGCGATTGGCGCATCCCGGGCCCGAGGCGCGGGACATCCCGCTCACCCGATCCCGTCCGCCTGCCGCCGACGCCGTTTCCGGCGGCCCACGGCCCCGGCCGATCGCCGCCCGTCCCGCGGGCCATCCCGGCCGGCCCGTCCAACTCCCTTCCAGAGAGAGCCATCTATGATCGATTCTCGCACCCTTGCCGCCATCCTTCTCCTGTCGGCCAACCTCGCCGGCCCCGCTCTCGCGCAGAGCCCGCACGATCACGGGGCTCGGTCCGGCAGCACGTCCGGCAGCACGTCCGGCCACGGGATGGGCGCGGCGAACCCCAAGGACGATGCCGCCACCCGGGACTTCAAGGCCGCCGACCGGGCAATGATGGCGGACATGGACGTCGCCTATACGGGCGACCCGGACGTCGATTTCCGCACGCACATGATCCCGCACCACAGAGGCGCGGTCGCCATGGCGAAGGTCGCGCTGGCCCATGCCAAGGATCCCGAGACCCGGGCGATGGCGCAGACGATCATCGACGACCAGGAGAAGGAGATCGCTGCCATGGCGGCGTGGCTGAAGCGGCACGGCCGGTAGCCGCCGCGCGGGCCGGAGATCCCGTCGAGGCCGTCCCGGCCCGCTTCTTCCCGCAAGACCGACCGTTTCAGGAGACCGACATGCCCGCCACCGCCCCCAAGGCCGTCCTCTACCGCATGGTGATGGACAAGCACCTCTGCCCGTACGGGCTGAAGGCCAAGGATCTTCTCGAACGCCAGGGCTTCGCGGTCGAGGACCACTGGCTCACCACCCGCGAGGAGACCGACCGCTTCAAGGCGGAGCATCAGGTCAAGTCGACGCCGCAGACCTTCATCGACGGCGCGCGGGTCGGCGGCTACGACGACCTGCGACGCCGTTTCGGCCAGGCGGCCAACGACCCGGCGACGACGACCTACACGCCTGTCGTCGCGGTGTTCGCCATGACGGCCGCGATGGCGCTGGCGGCCAGCTACGCCGCCGACGGCACGCCGTTCACGTTGCGCGCGGCCGAGTGGTTCGTCGCCTTCAGCATGTGCGTCCTGGCGCTCCTCAAGCTGCAGGACATCGAGAGCTTCTCGTCGATGTTCCTCGGCTACGACCTGCTCGGCCAACGCTGGGTCCGCTACGCCTACGCCTATCCGTTCCTGGAAGGCATCGCCGGCATCCTGATGGTGGCGGGCACCATGAACTGGCTGTCGATCCCGGTCGCCCTGTTCATCGGCACGGTCGGCGCCGTCTCGGTGTTCAAGGCGGTCTACGTCGACAAGCGCGAGATCAAGTGCGCCTGCGTCGGCGGATCGAGCAAGGTGCCGCTCGGCTTCGTCTCGCTGACCGAGAACCTGATGATGGTCGCCATGGCGGTCTGGATGCTGGCGATGCATGCGTGAGCGCCACGGCGTCTCCGTCGGGGGCGCCGACGATCCCGGGGCTGCCGCTGGACCTTCGACCGACCCTGGCCGGCCGTCGCGGGATCGTCTCGCCGCCGCCGTATCCCGATGCGGGCGGCATCCAATACGGTCGCGGGATGGTCAGGCCGCGTCGTCCTTGACGTAGGACGCCACGCCGTTGCCGAAGGACCACTCGTCCCGCTCGTTCGGCGAGAGGACGATGAGGACGTCCTCCGGGCGCAGGCCGGGGTTCTCGACGAGATTGTCGGTGATCGCCCGGTAGAGCGCCTTCTTCTGCGCCGTATTCCGCCAGTTCCCGGCGATGATGTTGACGATCACGATCTCGTCGGTGCGGTGAAGGCCGAGGTAATCGGCGTCGTAGACCAGCTCGTCACGCGCGTGCTGGTGGATGAGCTGGAAGCGATCGTCGGCCGGCACACCGTAGGCCTCCATCAAGCCGCGATGGACGCCATCGGAAATGGCACGGATGTGCTCCGGCGACTGGCCTCGGAGGAGCGAGATGCGGACGAGGGGCATTGAATTGGTCCTCGGGAGGATGGCGTCGCGCCGCAGCGGGTTGACGCCCCATCCATAGGCGACCACGATAATTCCAAAAATTTGAAACTTTCGAAGTTATGCATCGGCAATATCGAACAATGGCCCTCCGCACCAACCTCGACATGGACGTGCTGCGAACCTTCGTGACCGGGTTCGAACTCGGCAGCTTTGCCCGGGCGGCCGAGCGTCTGGGCCGGTCGCAATCCGCCGTCAGTACGCAATTGCGGAAGCTGGAAGAGCAGGTCGGGCAGCCTCTCGTGCAGAAGGCCGGGCGCGGCCTCGCGCTGACGGCCGCCGGCGAGAGCCTGCTCGGCTACGCCAAGCGGCTGCTGGATCTCAACGACGAGGCGGTCGATCGCCTGCGTGGCACGGAGCTCGAAGGTTGGGCGCGTCTCGGCCTCGCGCAGGATTTCGCCGAGAGCTGGCTCCCGGCGGTGCTCAAGCGGTTCTCCCGCGCCTATCCGCGGGTGCTCATCGAAGTTCAGGTCGGGCTCGGCGCGCACCTGATCGAGAAGACGCTGAAGGGCGATCTCGACATCGCGCTGGTCTGGGGCGACGGCGGCGACGCTCCGCACGCGCGGCGGGTCGGCGAGGTGCCGATCCACTGGGTTGGCCAGCCCGATTGGCCGGGTCTCGCGAGCCTCGGCCGGGAGCCAGTCCCGCTCGCGGCCTTCGCGCCGCCTTGCACGTTCCGGTCCGCGGCCGTGGCCGCCCTGGACGAAGGCGGGTTGCCGTGGCGCCTGGTCTTCACGAGTCCCAGCCTCTCGGGCATGTGGGCCGCGGCCGAAGGAGGGCTCGGCATCACCGCGCGGACGGCCATCGGCTTGCCGAAGACGGTGTGCGTGCTCGATCCCGCCTCGACCGGCCTGCCGGCCCTGCCGAACGCAAAGCTGACGCTGCATCAGGCGGAAGCCGAGCTGTCGCCGGCCGTCACGCGGCTGAGCGAAATTTTCCTCGAGACGATTCGGGAGCAGGTCGGGTGATGCGAGCGCCTGTCAGCCTGCCGAAGCTTGCAGCCCGGCCAGTCCAGCGCTTCCGGTCATCGTGGTTCTTCGCCTCAGCGGCACCACGCTATGGGATACGGTCCAGGCGGGCCGTGCAAAGCCGGTACGAGGTAGCAACTTACTGAGAGAACTGCGCTTTCAGCAAGCCTGGCGGAGAGGGAGGGACTGTCCAATCAGACTAAAAAACTCAACAAACTCAGTGGTTTCGCGTTCGGCTCTTCGCACACTTTGTACCAGCCCTTTGTACCGCGTGTCCAGACTGCCTTGGTAGGTCCCATTGCGACTCAGGGGTCCGACTTGCTCTTATTCAGGGGCGAGCAGCTGCCCTGCGAGCCCCCCGATCTCGGAGTCGATCCACGCAAGCGCTTTACGGTAGGCGGCGTACTTCGCCTCAAGCTCCCCGGGGACATACGCATGCCTAACTCGAAAGGCCTTCGCGACTTGGCGATGGAAAATCCGTGAACGCGGTGGCGTAATCCATCGACATGGCGAAGGCGGTTCGGCGCGCCGCAACCAACCCGGCCTGTCTGATTTGCTTGTCCACCGGAGTTGACGCCATCACATTGGTCGGCAGCGGCCATCGACAGGCATCCCCGCCGATGACGTATCGGTGTTGTCGGTACCTGCTCGCACTTCCGCAACTGTGGCGATGACTTTTCGAGCCGAGCGTCGGGCTCGGTAGGGCGAGGTTGGCGTTCACCCCGGCCCGAACCGCCGGTCCTGACCCCATGCAGACATTGATCTCACCCATCTCAAAGGTCCGCTTCGAAGAGTATAGCGGCGGCTGGCCCGCACTCCTTACCAAGACTGCCTGAGCAGATGCTTCTCAAGAATCCCGAGCGCCGCAAAGCTCCCGATGCGGCCGAGGCCGAGACGCAGATGGTCCTGGGAGACCGGCGCCAGCGACGAGCGCCACAGGATCGAGGGCAGGACGAGAAGACCGGCCTCGGATGCGAGCGTCCGCGCGAAGTCGGTCGCCCCCTCGTGCCCGCGAAACCGCGGATACGCGAAGGCGAGATTCCTCGGTTCGTCCGGCTCGAAGACGTCGGAATGGCGATCGAGCAGAGCGCGCAAGCGGCGATGGTTGCGCCGTCCAATCGCGCGGGCGCGATCGGTGATGCGATGCTCGGCCCGCAGCGCGATCTCGCCCAGGATCTCGCTCGGAGCTGCAAGGCAGCTCGACAGCAGGTTCTTGGCGGCGACCGTGCGGCCGAGGACGGCGCGGTCGCGGCAGGCGGCCCAGCCGACGCGCAGGCCCGGCAGCCCGAACCCCTTCGACAGCCCGTTGATCGAGATACCGCGCTCGTAGAGGTCCACGACGGGCGGAACGGCCCGGTCCAGAGCGCAGTCGGTCTGGCGGTAGACCTCGTCGTTGACGAGCCAGAGCCCGTGCCGGCGGCAGAGGGCGATCAGGCCGTCCAGGGTCGGCCGATCCAGGGCCGCGCCGGTCGGGCTGTTGGGGAAGTTCGTCAGCACCAGCCGTGTGTTCGGGCGCAAGGCCGCGGCGAAGCGGTCGAGGTCGAGGCTCCAAGCCCGGTTCGCGGACAGGGCGACCCCGTCCGTGGCACACAGGCCCGTCACGACGAGTTCCAAGGGCTGGTAGATCGGCACCACCACCACGGCGTGGTCCTCCGGGGCCAGCAGCGCCTGGAGGAGGCAGGTCATCGTCTCCTGCGCGCCCGCACCGACGAGCACCTCGTCCGCCCCGACCATCGCGTAGCGGGCGGCGACCGCCTCGCGCAGGCGGAGGGAGCCGCGCGGATCGGCGTAGCCAAGATCGAGGCTCCGCCAGCGCAGCCGGTCGTCGGAGCTTGCGAGGCGCAGCAACGCGGAGAGCTGGAGCGGCTGCGAATCGGAGGCTGCGAGATCGTGATATGCGCAGGCCGACCAGCTCCTCAGGTAATCCGCCATGGCGAAGGACCGGGAGGGCAGGCCACCGCCTTCTCGCTGGTCGATCCCGGCCTCCTCCCGCACGTCGTCGGTCCAGCGGTCGGTCGAGGCGTCCGCGTCGAGCTCCACGGCGATCCTCACGCGCGCGGCGCCGGACGGGCGGCGATGCGCAGGTAGGTCGCGCCGATGCGCGCCGAGGCCCGCAGCGTCCCGGACACCGAACCGGCGACCTTCGATGCGCCTCCGATCCGTCGCCGGTAGGGCATCGGCACCTCCAGCACGCGCAGACCCGCGCGAGCGGCCTGCAACTGCATCTCGATGTTCCAGCCGTAGGTCGTCTCACGCAGGCACAAGGCCCGGAGCGCGGCGCGGTCGATGGCCCGGAAGGCGCACATATCGGTATAGTGCACGCCGTAGCGCAGGCCGATGCCGAGTCCAGCGAGCCGCCCGGCGAGCACCTGGTGCCAGAGCATTGCGCCGGGCTCGCGCTGGCCGAGGGTCCGGGAGGCGAGGACGAGGTCCTGGGCGCCGGCGAGCATCGGGCCGGCAATCGCCTCGATCAGGTCCGCCCGGTCGGCCCCGTCGCCGTCGAGGAAGACGATGACGCGGCTTCCGGGATCGGCCGCCTCCGCTCCCGCCGCGCAGGCCCGGCCGTAGCCCCGGCCGGCCTCGATCACCCGGGCGCCCGCGGCCTGGGCGACCTCCCGGGTGCCGTCCGTCGAGCCGCCATCCGCCACGATCACGTCTCCAGAGTAAGGCAGCGGGATCTCGCGGATCACCGCGCCGATCGCCTCGGCCTCGTTCAGGGTCGGGATGACGATGCTGACCGGGTGCATCGGCTCACAGGCTCCAGCGCAGGCCGCAGTTGCGGCACGGGCTTGGAGGCGCGTCGGAGAGGAGCGCCGCACGGAAGTCGCGATAGGCCTCGCCGTTCCAGATCTCCCGGAGCGTGGCCTGGGTGGCGTCGCCGAGCGTGTAGTGCGAGTAGCCGCGCACGGAGAACGGCGCGATGCAGCAGGGCAGCGCCCGGCCATGGGCCGTGAAATACATCAGCGACCACGGCCGGCGGCAGGTCGCCCAGGCCCGGTCGTCCTGCTTCCTGAGGCTGATCCCGGGCTCGGTCGCCCCCGAGGCGTCGAGCGTCACCCCTAGCGAGCGGCCGAGCGCCTCCGCCTCGGCGATGGACGCACTCTCCTCGGACCGCGCGCTCTCGAACAGCGACAGGTCGGCCCGGGCCATGCCGTAGCCCGCTTCGTCGAAGACCAGGCGCTGGAGGTGCACCTCGGTCACGCCCATCGCGGCGGCCAGCCGCACGAAGGCCGGCAGCTGGTCGACGGTTTCCTTGAGGCCGGTGAGCCAGAGCGACACGCGGGGCGTCGTGGCGCCGGTCGCCTTCTGGTAGGCGATGAACTGTCCGACGTCGCGCACGATGCGGTCGAAGAAGTCCTTGCCGCGCACCCTGAGGTACGAAGCCCGGTCGGCGGCATCGAGGGAGACGCGCAGCTCGTCGAGCCCGGTCTCGATCAGCGCCCCGAACCGCTTCGGCTGCAGCAGGGTGCCGTTGGTGTTGAACAGCACGTAGGTGCCGCGGTCCTTCAGGTACCGGATCATGCGCGGCAGCGCCGGCACCAGCATCGGCTCGCCGACGCCGTGGAGCACGACCCGGGCGATGTTCGGCACCTGCTCGACGATCTGGGTGAACAGCTCCCAGCTCATGTCGGCCGGGGGTTCCAGGGTCTCGAAGGTGCGCGGGCAGGTCTCGCAAAGGAGGTTGCAGCGGTTCGTGACCTCCAGGTAGAGGCAGACCGGCGGCGCGACGGCCTCCGCTGTACGCGCAGCGCCGATCTCCTCGAAGTAGCGGCGCGGATCCTTCAGGGCGGCGGAGACGGTCATCGAGCGGTTCCTTGGGGGAGGAGGGCGGCCGGGCGCGGCCTGCGGGCCTGCCACGCCGCGCGGGCGGCCAGGACGAGGCCCGGCACGAAGACCAGCGCCGGCCAGAGGAAGCGGTCGTCGAACGGGTCGATCAGCAGCAGCAGGGGCGCCGCGCCGAGCCAGATCACCGCCGGAAGCGGCGCGACGACCGCGGGCAGCGTCAGCCAGGGGTAGTACCAGGCGTAGTGCGGGCTCGCCGCGCAGGTCGCCAGCGCCGCCAGGATCCCGGCGTCGCGGCACAGGGCGACGGCGTCGGCCGTGCCGGGCCTGTCGTTCCGCCCGAAGGCGATCCGAAGCGCGAGGGCGGCGAGCGCCAGGCCGGCGCACAGGAGGTAGGCCCGCACGAGGCCCGGGGGGCTGAAGCCGAGATGGCCGAGCCCGGCGAGCAGCCAGTAGCCCGCGCCGGTGTCGTAGCCTTCTTCCGCCCCGTAGGACCCGGCAAAGCCGAGCACGCCCCGGCCGACGCCGAGATAGGGCAGGTAGAGGACGATGATGACCGCGATCCCGGCGAGCACCGGCCGCCACAGCCGGCCGCCGCGTACGAAGGCGGGGGCGACCGCGAGGGGCAGCACCTTCACCAGCGCCGCCGCAGCCAGAAGGGCGCCCGCGAGCCCGTCGCGGCGGCGGGTGCGCGCGAGCAGCGCCACCCCGAGGAGCCCGACCGCCACGGCGTCGACGTGCCCGTCGCAGGCGAAGGACCACAGGGCGAGCGGGTTCCAGGCGTAGATCAGGATGCGCTCCAGCGGCAGGCCGGCGCGGCGCAGCACGGCGAGCATCGCCAGCACGCCCATCGCCTCGAAGCCCAGCATTGCGAGCTTCATCCCGGTGACCCCGCGCGAGACCTGGCCGACGGCGGCGAAGACGCCTTGCGCGGCGGGCGGGTAGATCGTGTGGGCGTAGTCCTTGCGGTTGATCAGCGGGTAGATCGCCGGATCGCGTAAGGGCTCCAGAGCCGGATCGGCCGGGATGTAGCGGTACGGGTTGATCCCGGCGGCCTGAACCTGCCCGTCCCAGACGTAGCGGTAGATGTCGCTCGACAGGAACGGCGGCGCCGGCACGAGCGCGGCGCGCATCGCCACGGCGAGGCCGAGGATCATCCACACGGCCGCACGGGGCAGCCGCTCGCGCAGCACCAGGCGCACGGCGAGGAGGTAAACGGCGAGACCGACAGTCACCACGGCGACGAAGGCGTTGGCGCGGGCCGGCGAGCCGACGGTGTCGGCGCCCGGGACATGGAGGGCGAGCGCGCCGAGATTGATGCCGGCGAGCAGGATTCCCAGCGCCGCGAGCCGGCGGCTCGGGCCGGCGAGGATCCGGATCATGCCGGCACGGCCTCGCGGGCGAGGCGCGCCAGGGCGGCGCGGGTCACCGGCGCCGGGGAGCCGGCTGTCTCGGCGGCGAGCCGCGCGAGCGAGGCCGCGTCGTCGACATCGTACCACGGCTCCAGCTCGACGAGGTCGAGGCCGATCTCGCGGGCCCTCGCCCGGGTCGCGTCGGCGACGGACGCGGTGCTCCAGGCGATGTTGGCGAACAGGTGAGCATGGGCCCGCTTGAGGCCGAGAAGGTAGTAGCCGCCGTCGTCGCAGGCGCCGAGCACGCCCCGGTCGCCCGGGGCGAGCAGGGTCCGGGCCGCCTCGATTAGGCGCCGCGTCGGCAGGGTCGGAACGTCGGCGCTGAGCACGCAGGCCGCCGCGTGGCCGCGATCGAGCATGCCCTGGACGGCCTGCAGCAGGCAGCGGCCGAAGCCCGCCACCGCCGCCGGAGCCGGCGCGGTGCCGTCCGCCAGCACGAGGGCGGTCCCGGGCGCGAGGTGGGGAGCGACCAGTCCCTTGGTACCCGGCGGGGCGTAGGCCGCGTAAGGAACGATCGGGGCGGATCGCGCCGCCCGCGCGAGGGTGTCGGTCGTGTCGCGCAGGAAGGCGGCGCTCAAGGACGCGGCCTCGTCCGCGGTCAGCGGCGGGCACAGCCGCGTCTTGGCGCGGCCGCTCTGCGGGGCTTTCGCCATCACGCCGATCGCGCAGGTCGCGGCCGCTTCGAGGCCCGGTCGTCGTGTCATGGGCGAGAATCCCGCGCTTGCTCAGTGGAAGGGCCGGACGATCCCGACGCGGATCGTCGCGTCCGGCGGGATCTCGGCGACGGAGTCCGGTGCGAGGCTCGGCAGGGCGCGCAGGCGCTCGGGCGTCAGGCCCATCAGGGCGACGTGCTCGCCGAGCAGCGCCACCGCCTCGACCGGCACCGCCACCAGGCGGGGCCCGAACCCGCTCCACTCGATCCGCTGCAGGCCGAGCCATCCCAGCCCCCACGCCCCGTCGAGGCGCACGACGACCTCGAGCGCCCCGTCGCCGCGGCGCACGAGCCCCGTCACCCGGCCGAGGACGGGCTGCGATTCCTCCGGCTGGAGCAGCAGACGGCCGGCGAGGTCGCCGACGCGCACCGGCTGGGGAAAGCGGCGCGCCGCCCGCGCCGCCATGTCGGGGACGGTCATGCCGGGCACCGGCATATGGCCGGGGGTCGGCGACGGGCCCGCCGTCTGCGCCTGCGCCGCGACGGACAGCGCCAGGGTGAGGCAGGCGGCGAGGCCGCTGGCCGTGCGGGCGCTCATAGCCCGGAAAACCAGTTGAAGCCCCGGCTCTCCCAGTACCCGCCCGGATAGGTATTGGTGACCTCGATGGCGGTGATCCATTTAGGATTCTTGAAGCCGAGCTTGACCGCCGTGCGCAGCCGCAGCGGATAGCCGTAGGGGTCGGGCAAGCTCTCCCCGGCGTACCTGGTGGCGAGCAGCGTCTGGGGATGCAGCGCGCTCGCCATGTCGATGCTGCTCGGGTAGTCGTCCGCCGTCTTGAAGGCGACGTACTTGGCGGTCAGGTCGGCCCCAACCCGTTCGAGGAAGGTGCGCAGCGGCACGCCCGACCACTGGCCGATATAGTCCCAGCCCTCGACGCAGACGTGACGGATGATGGTCTCGCGCTCGGGCAGCTCCGCGATCTGGCGCCGCGTCCAGGGCCGCTTGTCGGCGATCAGCCCGCCGAGTTCGAGCCGCCACGCGTCGCCGTCGACCGGCTTCACCTCCTCGACGTCGTAATAGGCGTTGAAGCGCGGCGGCTTCAGCACCATCGACGCCGGGTATTCGGGCGCGAGCTTCAGCGGATCGAAAAGGGCGGCCTGGACGCCGTCGTTGAGGTCGGAGACGGCGCGCAACGCCCGGCCGACCGCGCTCGAATCGCTCACGTCGCAGCCGGTCAGCATCGTGAGCGCGCCGAGCGACAGGCCGCCGCGCAGGAAGCCGCGGCGCTCGATCCGCCGCAGGAGCGGGCGATGGTCGTCGAGGATGCCGGGATCCGGCACCGTGAGGGGGCGGAAGGGGGATCTCATCGGGCGCACTCCGTCGCCGCGGCGGGAGGCAGGACGGGGCCGCCGGTCAGCATCGCCCGCAGCGTCCGCGGCACGAGCAGGGCGAGTGCGACGTGGACGAGGAGAAAGCCGGCGAGGACGCCCATGCCGGCGAAGTGGACGAGGCGCGCGCCCTGGAACCCGCCGAGCAGCGCGACGAGGCCGGAGAGCTGCACCGGCTTCCAGATCGCCAGGCCGCTGACGACCTGACTGACGCCGGCCAGGATCGCCACGATGTAGAGGATCTTCTGGACGGCGTTGTAGGTCGTCAGATCCTCGTGGGCGAGCTTGAGCTTGAGCGTGTCGCGCAGGGTCTGCCCGATGTCGCGGAGGCGGATCGGCAGCAGGCGCTCGCGCAGGCGCCCGGTCGCGATCCCGTAGGCCAGGTAGGCGGCGCCGTTGGCGACGAGCAGCCACATGGCGGCGAAATGCCAGAGCAGGCTCTCGGCCGCCCAGGACCCGATCCGGAACGCCTTGGGAAAGTAGATCCCGTGGATGATGACGGAGTCGTCGTAGATGCCCCAGCCGGAGCCAATCAGCACGACCATCGCCAGTGCATTGGTCCAGTGCATGATGCGCACCGGCAAAGGGTGCAGCCGGCGCCCGGCGCTGTCAGGATGCGGTCTCATGATGCGAAGCTTTTCCTCAAGTCGGCGCGTTGACACGCAAAGACGCATCGATGTTTATATCGAGCAAATCACGGATTGTTGTGCGTATATACTAATAAAATATCTTGCGCGACGTCATATTGATTGTCATTCATCGCGAATGCGTAACGACGAGCGATCCATGGAGGCCGCATGACTTGCACCGTGCTCGCCAGCCTGTTGCCCACCCTGTCCGTGCAGGTCCACGCCTTCGCGTTCTGCGAGATCCAGACCGGCTGGCGGCTGGCGAAGAGCGCCCTGGCCGACGCGCTCCTCGTCCACTACGTCCTGGCGGGCTCCGGCTCGGTCGTGGTCGCGGATCAGCCCCCGCTGCTCTTCGGCCCAAACAGCATGATCATCCTGCCCCGGGACGTCGATTACTCGATCGGGTCCGTGGACGCGGCCGGCACGGTGACGAGCGGCGAGGTGCGCCGGCTCCTTCCCAACGGCCTCGTCGCGTATACGGCGGGGGACGGGAGCCGGGACATCCTCCTGGCCTGCGGGTCGATCTCGGCGAGATATGCCGGCGCACTCGGCCTGTTCGACCGCCTGCATGGCGCGCTGGCGGAGGACCTGTCGGCCGACGCCCGCCTGCGCCACGCCTTCGCGTTCATGATCGAGGAACTGGTCCGGCCCGGCCTCGGCACGCAGGAGGTGACCAGCGCGCTGATGAAGCAGTGCCTGGCGATCCTGCTCCGCGTCCACCTGGAGGAGAAGGGGACCCGGTCGCCGATCTTCGAGGCCCTGCGCGATCCCCGGCTGGTGCCCGCCATCGCGGCGATCCTCGACGCGCCCGGCGCGCCGCACACCGTCGACAGCCTCGCCGCGCTCTGCGGCTTGAGCCGGACCGGCTTCGCCGAGCGCTTCTCCGCCACCTTCGACGAGGGGCCGATCGAGTTCCTGCAGCGGGCCCGCTTGCAGCTGGCCGCCAAGCTGCTGACGACGTCTCCGATGCCGGTGAAGGTCATCGCCGAGAGCGTCGGCTACGCCAGCCGCAGCTACTTCTCGCACGCCTTCAAGGCGGCCTATGGCTGCGATCCGAGCACGTACCGCCACCGCGCCGACCCCCTGGCCGCCACCCCGGACCAGCTGCCGGACGCAGGATCCGGCGTCGCGGGGAGGGTTGCCGGCGAGGAGTAGGGGCGGCAGCAAAAGCGCCGGACCTGGTGTGAGCATCGAAGGCATCGCTGTCGTCATCCCAGGTCACTGTCGCAAATGCGCCGCACCCGCAAAAGCCGGTCGACGTGCGCTATCGTTCAAATCTGGTGCGGCGGAGTGGATGAGGCGCACCAGGCTCATATATCGGACTATATGCAATCACATCCGGCGCATGCATCGCCCGGATGCAGGGGATATTGCATTCTGGAGAACCGTGAATGCTTGTATCGCCGAACGATCCACTTTGGGGATAGCATCCCGACGGAGGAGCCCGCGCTCCTGTTCGGTGACGGCGGCCCGCATCAATCCGCGAGGGCGGTCCTTCCCGCAGCCGGGCGCGGGTACGGCCGGGCCGCTCCCCATCATGCGCGTCCGCGTGGGTCGTGCAGTCTCTCCATCCGACCTGCAAAGGGATGTTCCATGCCCCACCCGCACGCATCCGCTCCCCTCGCAGCTGGCGCGCACAGCCTCGTCATCGATGGCGTGAGGCAGCAGGTTCGGGTCGCGGGACAAGGGCCCTGCTGCATCGTGCATGCGGGAGGCCCCGGCATCGACGCCGGCTACCTGCGGATGCCGCTCCTCGAACGGCATCTGACGATGGTGTATCTCGATCCCATCGGGACCGGAGCGTCGGGGCGCCTTCCGTCGCATCCGATGGGCTACACCGTCGACCGGTTCGCCGATCAGGTGCTGGCCTTCGTAGAAGCGACCGGTCTCGACACCCCCTTCCTTCTCGGTCATTCCCACGGGGCCTTCGTCGTCCTGCAGGCCGCCCTGAAGCGGCCGGGGGCGACGAGCGGCCTCATCCTGCATGCCGGCGCGGCCTGGACCGGAGGCGATTTCATGGCGGCTGCGAGCGCCGAGATCGACCGGTTCGTCGACAGAAACGTCGGAACCCGCGAGGCGGAGGAGGTCCGGAAGGCCTGGGCGGCACTGCCCGAAATCCGCAGCGACGAGGATTATACGGCGGTTCTGCGCGGCCTCCTGCCGGCCTACGTCTCGGATCACCGGCGATGCAGGGACGTCCTCGACGTACTGAGATCGCAGCTTTGCGCGACGATGCTGGTCGGCGATCGAACGCCCTTCGACGTTCGCGACGCCTTGCCGGGCCTCGCAGTTCCCACCCTCGTCCTGGCGGGAGCCGCCGATTTCATCCTGGGACCGCGGCACGCGGCGATCCTGGCCGGGACGCTTCCCCATGCCCGGCTCGTCACCTTCGGGAGCAGCGGCCATTTCGCCCATCTCGAGGAGCCGGATGCCTTCGCGGACGCGGTCATCCGCTTCACGCAGGACCCGGGTTCAGGCTTGCCCTGAGGGGTACCCTTGCGCCTCACGGTCGCCCCGGCTTCCGGCCGGCGGCCTCGAGGATGAGGTCCGCCACGGCCTGCGGTTGCGAGATCAGGGACAGGTGGCTCGCCTTCAGCTCCACCGTCTTCGCGTTCATGCGCTTGGCCATGAACCGTTCGAGGTCCGGGTCAATCGTCCGGTCCTCGGTCGAGACGGCGTAGAAGCTCGGCTTCGACCGCCAGGCCGCCCGGGTCGTCCGGCCGGTCAGCAGCGCCTTCCGGAACGGCTGCTGGACCGCGAACAGCACCCTGGCCCTGTCCGGGGGCAGGTCGCCCGCGAAGTCCCGCAGGAAAGCCGCCTCGGTCAGCCGGCCCTCGTCGCCGTCGTACACGATCCCGGCCGAGGCCGGCGGCGTCGGGAAGGTCCCGGCGAGTGCGGCGTAGTCCTCGCCCGCGTCCGGGGCCCGGGCGGCGACGTAGACGAGCGCGCCGACCTTCGGGTCGGCGCCGACCTCGGTCACGATCATGCCCGAGAACGAGTGCCCGACCAGAACGGTCGGCCCCTCCTGCCGGGCCAGCACGCGCCGAGCGGAGGCGACCGCCTCCTCCAGCGTGGTCAGCGGGTTCTGCACGGAGGTAGCGTCGAGGCCGGCCGCCTGCAGCCTCGGGAACACCTCCGACCAGCACGAGCCGTCGGCGAACAGCCCGTGCACGAGCACGACGCTGCGGGCCCGGGGCAGCGCCTGTGCGGACGCCGTGCCGGGAAGCAGCGCCGCCGCGGCCGCCACGAGGGCCTGGTTCATGGATCGACGTGTCGGCATGATGCGCGTCTCCGTTCGGGGGCTCCGGCGACCGAGAGGCCGGCCCGATCGTCATGGCGGAAAGGGTACACCCGTCAGTCGCGCGCAGGCATCCAGGAGCGCGTCCTGGCACGCCTCGTCCCGAGTGAGCGGGTCCGGCTCGCGCAGCGCCCGGTGGTAGAAGTACCGTCCCGTCGAGCGGGCGAGGGGCTCGTCGGCGACGGCGAGCCAGGCCTGGGTGAGGTGGGCCTGGGCCAAGTCGTCCGGTGCGCCCGGACCCCCCATCCGCGTCGGGACCCATCCCGGCTCGAGCGCGTTCGCTCGCACGTCCGGCCACCGGCGCGCCACCCCGAAGGCGAGCGCCACGTCGAGAAACTTGCTCTCGGCGTAGGCCTGCGACCCGTTCCACCGCCGCCGCTCCCATTGAAGGTCGTCCATGTCCGGCCGCCCCCCGGGATGCATGCCGGAGCTCAGGTAGACGAGCCGGTCGGGGCGCTCGATCAGGGCAGTCAGGAGGTAGGGGGCGAGCACGTTGATCGCGAAGAGGTGGGACAGCCCGTCCGCGGTCGGGATCCGGCGGGGCTCGCGGTAGCCGATCCCGACATTGTGGATGACGGCGTCGAAGCGACCAGTCGCGTTCGCCTGCGCGGCGACCGCCCTCATCCCGGCAATCGTCACGACGTCGTCGATCAGGACGCCAGCCGCCTCCGGCAGCGCCCGGCGGGCCGCTTCGCCGCGCGCGTCGCTGCGGGCATGCAGCACGACCTCGTGCCCGCTACGGGCGAGGTGCTGACCCGCCATGAGGCCGAGCCCGTCCGCGGACCCGGTGATGAGGATGCGTGCCACGGTCAGTCCTCCAGCAGTGCTTCGGCGAGGATCGGCGTCGAGCGCAGCCGCTTGCCCGTCGCGTGCCAGACCGCGTCCGAGATGGCCGCGGCGACCCCGGTGATCCCGATCTCGCCGACGCCCTTCACCCCGGCCGGGTTGATGAACGGGTCGGGGTCGTCGAGAAACGTGACGTCGATCACCGGCACGTCGAGGTTCACCGGGATCATGTATTCGGCCAGGTTCGTGTTGGTGAAGCGGCCGAAGCGCGGGTCCATGTGGGTCGCCTCGAACAGCGCCTGGCTCATCCCCCAGGTGATGCCACCGATCAGCTGGCTCTCTGAGAGCTTCGGATTGAGGATGCGGCCGCAGGCGTAGACCCCGGTGAGCTGCCGCACGCGGATCATCCCGAGATCGGGATCGACCGCCACCCTGGCGAAGATCGCGCCGAAGCTGTGCATCCCGCGCGGTCCGGCCCGCGCGTCGCGCTCGGGCTCGCCTGTGCGGACCTGGCCCGGGCCGCCGGGGTCGAAGCGGCCCTCGCACGACAGCTCCGTCAGGCCCGCACGACGCAGCACCGCCGCCACCGTCTCGCTCGCGCCGTCGCGGGCGACGATGCGGTTGTCCTCCAGCCTCAGGTCGTCCGTGCCGCGGCCATGGAACGGGCCGTCCTCCTGGCCGGCGGCCATCCCCAAGAGCCGCGCCGTGAGGTCGCGCGCCGCCTCCATCACGGCCGGGGCGAGCGATCCCGTCAGGGAGGCGCCCGCCTGCATCGGGGCCTCGGGCAGCCCGGTATCGCCGATCAGCGCCCGCACCGCGTCAATCGGCAACGCGAGGGCGTCGGCCGCGAGCTGGCGCATGAAGGTCGCGGTGCCGGTGCCGATATCGGTTGCACTGGCGGCGACATGCGCGGTGCCCCCCGCCGTGATCGTCACGCGCGCCCGGGCGGGCTGGCGATAGACCGTGTGCGAGGCGCTCGCCATGCCGATGCCGATCAGGAGGCCGTCCTCGCGCATCGTGCGCGGTTCGGGACGACGCTGAGGCCAGCCGAACCGCTCCGCCCCGACGCGGTAGCACTCCTTGAGCCGCTTGCTCGACCAGGGCGAGCCGTCGACCGGATAGGCGTCCGCGTGATTGCGCAGGCGCAGGTCGATCGGATCGATACCGAGCTCGGCCGCGAGTTCGTTCAAGGCGCATTCCTGCACCAGCATGCCGGGCGCCTCGCCGGGGGCCCGCATAAAGGTGGGCGCCATCACGTTGGCCCGCCTGAGCCGGCAGCGCGTCTCCAGAGCCGGCAGGTCGTACAGGAAGGTGAATGGGTACCAGCTCGGCTCGACCCAGTCCTCCCAGGCGGGGGTGGCCGAGAGCTTGGTCACCGCTGCGCCGACGAGTCTCCCATCGCGCGTCGCGCCGAGCGCCAGGTCGATACGCTGCTCCTCGCGGAAGCCGACCGAGGTGTACATCTCCGCGCGGCTGAGCACGAGCCGAACGGGCCGGCCGACCTCCCGGGCTGCCAGGGCGGCCAGCCAGCTGTGCGACCAGACCGGTCCCTTGCAGCCGAAGCCGCCGCCGACGTAAGCAGCCACCACCCGGACGTTCTCGCGCGGCAGGCCCAGCACCTTGGCGAGGCCGTTGCGGTGATTGGCGACGTGCTGGCTCGTCTCGTAGAGCGTCAGCCGGTCGCCATCCTCCCAGACCGCGACGGAGGCGGCAGGCTCCATCGGGTTGTGGTGGTTGTAGGCGAGCGTCCAGCGGCCTTCGATCGTCACCTCGGCGTGTGAGAGCGCGGCCGCCGCGTCCCCGCGCCTGACCGCGCCCGGGAGATGGCCGGCGAGGAAGCCGAGCCAGACCTGCTCGGGCTCGTGCCATGCCTCGCCGGAGAGATCGGCGTCGCCCTCGAGGCCGACGCACGGCCCGTCCTCGTCGAACGCGTAGCGGACGATCGCGGCGGCGTGCCTGGCCGCTTCGAGGGTCTCGGCCAGAACCAGCCCGATCGGCTGGCCGGCATAGTGGATCGTCGCGTCCGCCATCGGCACGAAGGCGGAGCCGTACATGATGTCCCAATCGGGCTGCTCGGGCGGGCTCACGAGACGCGGCATCGTTCCGGGCGTGAATACCCTCACGACGCCCGGCACCGCCGCGGCGGCGGTTGTGTCGGCCGAGCGGATCGTGCCGCGCGCGATCGGGCTCGGCACCAGCACGGCGTGGAGCAGGCCGGGCAGGACGACGTCACCCGCGTAAGTGATTGCGCCGGAGACCTTCAGCCCAGCTTCGGTGCGGGGGATCGGACGGCCGGTGAAGGGATGGGCTTCGCGGGTCACGTGCGCACCTCCGCATGGCGATCGGCGAGGGTCCGCAGCGCGCGGCCGATGGCCGCCCGTGCCTGCGGAAGCTTGTAGGCATTGCCGGTCTGCGGGTGGGCCCCGTCGAGCGCCGCCTCTACGAGGCGGGCGAGCGCCCGCGCGTCGTCGGGACGGCGGCCGGCGAGCAGCGCGGCCGCCGGCGCGACCCGCCACGGCACCGCGGCGAGACCGCCGAGCGCGAGGCGCGCATCCAGGATCGTGCCGTCGCCGGCGAACTCGGCGGCGACGGCGACCGAGACCGAGGCATACTCGTACGAGCTGCGGTCCCGCACCTTCAGGTAGTGCGACCAGCGGCTCAACGGGCCAGTCGGCAGCGTCACGCCGGTGACGATCTCGCCCGCACCGACCACCGTCTCGATCTCGGGCGTCCCGCCCGGGAGGTAGTGGAACCCGGCCGCAACCACGCTGCGCGCCCCGCTTGGGCCGTCGAGGTGCACCACGCCGTCGAGCGCCGCCAGCATGACGGCGAAGTCCCCGGGATAGTTCGCGATGCAGTGCTCCGAGGTGCCGAGCACCGCCAGGTTGCGGTTCTCGCCGCCGATCGCGCTGCACCCGGTGCCGGGGACGCGCTTGTTGCAGGGAAAATGCCGGTCGCGGAAGTAGACGCACCGCGTGCGCTGGAGGAGGTTGCCGCCGATCGACGCCATGTTGCGCAGCTGACCGGAGGCGGCGACCAGCAGCGACTCCGACAGGCCCGGCGCCTGCTCGCGCACCCCCGGATGACTGGCGACATCGCTCATCCGGGCGAGCGCGCCGATCGCGAGCGCATCCTCCGTCAGCCCGATCGCATCCAGGCCGGGCAGGCGGTTGACGTCGATCAAGAGGGTGGGCTGCATGACGCCCGACTTCATCAGGTCGACGAGCGTCGTGCCGCCTGCGAGGAAGCGCGCGTCCGGGTGCTCGCGGGCGAGGCGCAGCGCCTCGTCGCGCGTGCGTGGCTCGACGTAGCCGAAGGGCTGCATGACGATACTCCTCAGGCGTCCCTGGCCGCGGCGACCGCGCGGATCGCTGCGACGATGTTCTGGTAGGCGGCACAGCGACACAGATTGCCGCTCATCCGCTCGCGGATCTCGCGCTCGTCGAGATCGGGCCGGCCGGCGAAGCGACGCGTCGGGTCAGTCGCGGCGCTCGGGCGACCCTGGTCGACCTCGGCCAGCATCGCCACGGCCGATATCACTTGGCCGGGCGTGCAGTAGCCGCATTGGAGCGCGTCGTGCTCGGCGAAGGCGCGCTGCATCGGGTGAAGGGCGCAGTCGTCGCCGGCGAGCCCCTCGATCGTGGTGATCTCCCGGTCACGCACCGACAGCGCCAGGGTGAGGCAGGCCAGGACGCGCCGTCCGTCGACCAACACAGTGCAGGCGCCGCAGGCGCCGTGATCGCAGCCCTTCTTCGTGCCAGTGAGGCCGGCCCGCTCGCGCAGGGCGTCGAGCAGCGTCGTCCATGGCTCGACGACGAGAGGACGATCCGCCCCGTTGACGCGCAGCCGCAGCGGCACGGCGGCGAGGGGATCGTGGACCGCGAAGGTCGGTCCAGGCACCGCAGATGGCTCCAGCGGATCGGTCGGTGCAGGTGTGGAGGCCGTGTCGGTCGCCATGTCCGTCTCCCGTGGCCGGCGCCGCCATCGGCGGCCGGTTCGTGTCGAGGGCGCCCGTCACCAGGGAAGCTGCGCGCCGAACCGGTCGACGTAGCGCAGGCCCGCGCGGCCCCGGTTCGCCTCGATCATGTCGACGACGCGCGGGATGCTCTCCTCGATCGAGAGCAGCGCATCGCTGCCGCCCATCTCGGTCCGCACCCAGCCCGGGGCGACCAGCAGCACCGCATGCCCGCCGTCGGCGTGCTTGGCCGCGTAGCCCTTCATCAGCATGTTGAGCGCGGCCTTGCTGGAGGAGTAGAGCTGCCACCCGCCCGTGGCGTTCGCGATGCTGCCGAGTTCCGAGGTCATGATCGCGACGGTGCCCCCGGCCGGCACCAGGTCGCGCAACAGTTCGGCCGCGCGCACGGGCGAGAACGCGTTGGTCAGCATCATGTCGAGGAAGTCCGCCTCGCTCGCGCTGGCCGGGCTCGCCTCGATGGCCCGCGCGATGCCCGCATTGACGAACAGAACGTCGAGGCGCCGCCCGTCGAGCCGCCGGCGGAGCGCCTCGACGGTGGCGGCCTGGTTGATGTCGACGCTCTCGACCTCGAGGCTGCCGGGAAAGCGGGCGGCCAGCGCATCGAGCCCGGCGGAGCGCCCGCGGGCCGTGGCGATCACGTGCCAGCCGCGCCCGAGCCATTCCTCCGCGAGCGCGAGGCCGAGGCCGCGCGAGGCACCGACGACGAGCACCGTGGCAGGCTGTGTCATGCGAACCTCCTTCGGATCTGCTCCGGATTCCATGCCGCAAAGCCGCTTCCGAGATTAGCGCCGATCTGTCAGAACATTCCGGACTTGCAGTCATGGAACGATCTGGAGTCATGGACCGATGCCCTACGATGGCCGGCTGCTGGCCGGCGTGACGGTGCTCATGGCGGTGGTCGAGGCTGGGACCATGACCCGGGCCGCCGAGGCGCTCGGGCTGACCCAGTCGGGCGTGGGGCGCGCCATTCAGCGACTGGAGGTCCGCGTCGGCGTGCGGCTCCTCGACCGCACCACCCGGACCCTGCGGCTCACCGACGAAGGGCGGCGGTTCTGGGAGCGGGTCGGGCCGCTCCTCGATGGTATTGAGGAGGCGGCGCTCGACGCGGCAGGCAGCGCCCGGACGGTGCGCGGGCGCCTGAGGGTCAACGTCGACCCTTTCTTCTCGCGCCTCGTCCTGTCGCGCGAACTGGCGCGCTTCCTCGCGGCCCACCGCGAGCTGCGGCTCGAACTCATCATGCGCGACCAGATCGGCGACCTCGTCGCCGACGGCTTCGACATGGCGCTCCGGTTCGGGGAGCCGCCGGTCATGGGGTTTTTCGCCCGCAAGCTCCTTGAGTCCCGGATCCTGACGGTCGCCTCGCCCGCCTACCTCGCGGCGCACGGCCGCCCGGCGCATCCGCGCGATCTCCTCGATCACGCCTGCATCGACTACCAGGACCCGCTCACCGGCCGGCCGTTCGCGTGGGAGTTCCGCCGCGGCGACGAGGTGCTGCCGGTGCGCCAGCCGGCCCAGCTGATGGTGTCGGACGTCGAGACGATGATCGGTGCTTGTTGCGAAGGAGCGGGCATCGCCCAGGTCATGCAACTCGGTACCCGGCACATCCTCGCCCAGGGCCGGCTCGTAGAGATCTTCCCAGACTGGCCGGGCGAGACCTTCCCCCTCTACGCGATTTACCCGTCGCGGCAGCACCGGGCCGCCAAGGTCAGGGTGTTCACGGAATGGTGCCTGACGCTGCTCGGCGGGGAGAACGAGCTCGATGCGGCCGCGACGCGCTGATGGATGTCCAAGCAGAGTTGCACGGGGCAACTCTGCTTAGATTCCTGTTTTCGCATCATTTTCGTCGCCGAACCGGTGACCGCTTCGGCGAATGATGCTTAGAACGCCGCCTTGCCGATCGAGGCGCCGCCATCGACGTGGAGCGTCTGGCCGGTCATGAACGCCGCCCCGTCCGATAGCAGGAAGGCGATCGCCGCGGCGATCTCGTCGGGCCGGCCGAACCGCCCCATCGGCACGCCGGCGAGGTAGCGCTGCTCGCCCTCGCTGCCCGGCGGGTTGTTGGCGCGAAACAGCTCCGTCTCGGTCGGACCCGGCGCCACCGCGTTGACGGTGATCCCGGTCGCCGCGAGTTCGAGCGCCCAGGAGCGGGTGAAGCTCACGAGCGCCGCCTTCGCGGCCGCATAGGCCGTGCGCTCGACGCTGCCGAGGACCGTGAGGCTGGAAATGTTGATGACCCGGCCCCAGCCGCGCTGCCGCATCCCCGGCAGGGCCGCCTGCACGGCCTGGAGCGCGGGGTGGAGGTTGACGCGCAGCACCTCGTCGAGCGCCGGAAGCTCGACCGCGCCGAGCCGCTGCGGCCGCACGATGCCGACATTATTGATCACGCCGTCGAAGGCGTGGCGCTGCGACAGGTCGGCGAGAACCGCGGCGGTCGCGGCGTCGTCGGCGAGGTCGGCCGCCACCAGCGTGCCGGGAAAGCCCTCGGTGCGGTGGCGCGCGAGGCCGACGACGTGATGGCCGTCGCCCGCGAGGCGGTGCGCGAGGGCAAGCCCGATGCCCTTGCTGGCACCGGTGACGAGGAAGGTCCGGGACATCTCAGGTCTCCTGTTGGCTTGATCGCCCGGCCGCCCCACTCGGCCCGGGCGCTTCGGGTCAGGCGGCGACGAGCGCGCGGCGCAGCACCGGCAGCATGTCCTCGGGCTCAGGCCGGCGGGTGTAGTCCGGGTTCACCTCGGCGTAGAGGATCGTCCCGTCCTGCCCGATTACGAAGCGCCCGGGCATCGGCAGGGTCCAGCTTTCGTCACCGTTGAAGGCCGGCAGGTCGTTCTTCAGGCTCTTGTAGAGGTCGACCAGATAGTCGGGCAGCGCGAAGCGCAGGCCGAAGGCGGCAGCGACTGTGTTGTGCGGGTCCGACAGGATCGGGAAGGCGAGCCCGTTCTGGCGGACCGATTTGCGGCTGTTGGCTCCGTTCTGCGGCGAGATCGCCACGAGGCTCGCCCCGAGCTTCCGGAACTCCGGCAGCACCTCCTGGAGCGACTGCAGCTCCATGTTGCAGTAGGGGCACCACACGCCCCGGTAGAAGCTGATCACCAGTGACCCCTGGGCCAGCAGGTCGGCGGAGGCGATGGAACGCCCGTCGGGATCGTCGAGGGTGAAGGCGGGCGCCCGGTCGCCGGCCTTCAGGGCGCGGGCGGCCGCTCCGGAGGCGATCAGTTCCGCGGTGGCCCTTTGCATCGTCGCGATCACCGAGGGCGGGACGTTGTAGGGCGGCTTGCCAGCCTGGAAGTCGGCCTTGAACGCGTCGAGCTTGGCTTGAAGGGTCATGGATCGGCTCCTCGATGAAGAGTTGGGGCAGGACGGCTCGCGGCAGCCATCCGCGTCGGGGTCATGTCCGCTGCGGGGCGGCCCGCGGCGAGTGGACGGATGCCGGTCAGGCCTGCGGGACGAGGGCGTTCACCCGCTCGACCGCGCGCTGCACAGAGGGGCGCGCCGCCACGGCCTCGTACCAGCGCGCGACGTGCGGCGTGTCTTCGAGATTGACGCCCGCGAATTCGCGCCGCCAGAGCCAGCCGAAATGCGCGATGTCGGCCACCGTGAACGCGTCGCCGGCGACGAAGCGCCGCTCGGCCAGCACGCCATCGAGCACGGCCAGCGTCCGCCTCGCCTCGGCCGAGAAGCGCGCGATGGCAAGCGGCTGCGGCTCGGAAGCCTGGCGCTGGAAGAAGCCGGCTTGGCCGAAGGCCGGCCCGAGCCCGGAGGCGTGGAAGAACAGCTGCTCGAACACCTGCGCCCGGCCCTCGCCAGTGGCCGGCAGTAGCCGGCCGGTCGTCTCGGCCAGGTAGACGAGGATCGCGGCGGACTCGGTCAGGACCAGACCGCCCCCGGCTGCCGCGGGATCGACCAAGACCGGCACCTTCGCGTTCGGGTTCAACGCGACGAAGCCGGGGGCTTTCTGCTCGCCGCGGCGCACGTTCACCCCGTGCAGGCGGTAGGGGAGACCGAGTTCCTCCAGGGCGATCGGCACCTTGATGCTGTTGGGCGTGGCGAAGGCGTATACCTCGAACATGGCAACCGGGCTCCGGACGGGTCACCGCGGCGTCGCGGTGGGTACGGTCACCGTGATGCTCCTCGGGCGATGGACAGGGCAGCCGGCCCGGGGCGATAACGCTCATTCCCACGGGGAATGACCTTCGAGGAGAAATCGAGTGGACCGCTACCAGGCGATGGCCACCTTCGTGCGGGTGGTGGAGGCCGGCTCGTTCTCGGGCGCCGCCCGGCTCCTGAACGTCGGCCAGCCCGCCGTCTCGAAGACAATCGCGCAGCTGGAGAACCGGCTGCAGGTCAGCCTGCTCCTGCGCTCGACCCATGGCCTGAGCCCGACGGAAGCGGGCTTGCGCTTCTACGAGCGGGCGCGGGCGGCCATCGCCGAAGCCGACGAGGCCGAGCTCGCCGCCCGCGGCGCGGGAGCCGGGCTCGCGGGCCGCCTGCGGGTGTCCGCGGCGACCACCTTCGCGCGGCTCCACGTCGTGCCAATGCTGCCGCGCTTCCTCGGCCAGCATCCCGACCTCGACATCGAGGTGATCCTCGACGACCGGGTGATCGACCTCGTGAGCGAGGGGGTCGACCTGTCCCTGCGCATGGGGGCGCTGCCGGACTCCGCCGCCGTGGCGCGCCGGCTCGCGACCGGCGCCCGCTCAGTGCTCGCCACCCCCGGCTACCTCGCCCGAGCGGGCGAGCCGCACGCGCCCGCGGACCTCGCCGAGCACGAAGCGGTGATCTACAGCCAGCAGCCCGAGATCTGGGCCTTTACCCGGGAGGGCACCGAGGTCTCCGTGGCGGTACGCGGGCGCGTCCGGGTCAGCGCGGCCGAGGGCCTGCGCGCGGCGGTCCTCACGGACATCGGCCTCACCATCGCGTCCGACTGGATGTTCGCCCCCGAGATCGCGAGCGGTGCGGTGCGGCAGCTGCTCCTGCCCTGGAGCCTGCCCGCCATCGACCTGTGGGCAGTCTTCCCCACCGGGCGCATGGCCAGCACCAAGGCCCGGCTCTTCGCCGGCTTCGTCGAGGCGGTGATGGCGGAAGCGAAGGCCCATTCCGCGGCGGCATAGGCTTTATCGCTCCGCGCCGTCATCCGTCTCCGGGTGTAAGTCCTTAACTCGTCCTCACGCCGACCGGACCAGGGCCGGCACGACAACGAGGACCGCACCCATGGCCCGCTTCGACAGCTACCGCGACGCCTTCCCCAATGCCCGCCTGACCCGCAAGCCGAACGGCGTCCTGGAAGTCGTGCTGCACACCGAGGGCGGCAAGCTCGTCTTCGACGGCCACACCCACGAGCAGTTCGTCGACCTGTTCCACGCCATCGGCGAGGACCGCGACATCCGCGCGGTGATCCTGACCGGATCGGGCGACGCGTTCATGGACGCGATCAGCCCCGAGGGCTTCGACTTCTTCACGCCCCAGGGCTACGACAAGATTTTTCGCGAAGGCCGCAAGGTGCTCGGGAACATCCTCGACATCGAGGTGCCGATGATCACCGCGCTCAACGGCCCGGTGCTGCTGCATAGCGAGTACGCGCTCCTGACCGACATCATCCTGGCGACGCCCGAGACGGTGTTCCAGGATAAGCCGCACTTCGAGTTCGGCATCGTGCCGGGCGACGGGATGCATATCCTGTGGCCGGAGGTGATCGGCTCGATCCGCGGGCGGTACTTCCTGCTGACGCGGCAGATCCTCGATGCGCGGACCGCCCAGGATTGGGGCGTCGTCAACGAGATCGTCCCGCGGGACCGGCTGCTGGCGCGGGCGCACGAGATCGCCGACGGCATCGCCGCGCTGCCGCCGCTCACCGGACGCTACACCCGGATCGCGCTGACGCAGCGCCTGCGCCGGCTCGTCGAGGAGGGCACCGGCTACGGCCTGGCGCTCGAGGGCATCAGCGCCGCCGACGTGGCGAGGCGCATGGCCGCCCAGGCCTGACGCTCGCCCGTTCAGAACCGTTCTGGGGTTCTTGCAGCCGCCGTTTCATACCCTCGCGCCTTCGAACAGGTCTGTTCGAGGGTGCGACGTTGTCATGCCCATGACGTGTCCGGCTGTTCGATCGCCCGAGAAACGATCGTCTCGAGTCGAACGGCGCACCGGCTCCTACGCGTACGCGACGATGGCACCCAGGGATGCGCGAATGCGCGGCGTCGCGAAGTCGAGGAACGCCCGCAGCTTGAGCGGAAGGCGTCCACGCCCGACATGGACGACGCTGACCGGGACTGGGTCGAGCTCGAACGACCGCAGCACGAGGACCTGCCGCCCGGCGGCGACCAGAGGTGCCGCCTGGTAAGACAGCACCTGGGTGAGGCCGACGCCGGCCGCCGCCGCGTCGAGGGCTGCCTCCGCCGTGTTGACGTGCAGGCGCGAGCGCACCCGGACGGCCTGGACGGCCGTCCTGTCGGGCGTGGCGAAATGCCAGGCCGGACCGGCGGCCAGGTCGCTGAAGGTCACGCACGGCATCTCGGCGAGGTCGGCCAGCGTGCGGGGCGTTCCGTGGGCGGCGAGGAAGGTCGGGCAGCCGCAGACCACGCGGGTGACCGTGCCCAGCTGCGCCGTCACCAGGTCGCTGTCCGGCAGGTGCGAGATGCGGACAGCCAGGTCGACGTGATCCTCCACCAGGTCCAGGGCCCGGTCGGTCAGGACGAAGCGCACGGTGATGTCGGGGAACCGGGACAGGAAGGCGGTGACCACCGGCAGGACGTGGAGGCGCCCCAGGACCAGCGGGGCCGTCATCGTCAACTCGCCGCGGGGCTCGGTGTACTCGCCCTTCACCGCGCGCTCGGTCTCCTCGACCTCGCCGAGCAGGCGCCGGCACGCCTCGATGTAGGCGGCCCCCGCATCGGTCGGCGTGAGCTTCCGGGTGGTGCGGACGAGGAGCCGGGCTCCGAGATGGGCTTCCAGATCGGCGATCTTGCGGCTGACGCTCGGCAGCGGGATGCCGAGCTTGCGCCCGGCGGCCGACAGGCTCCCCGTGTCCACGGCCGCGACCAGGAGCGTCATAGCCTCCAGCCGATCCATCGCGTTCTCTCATTTCCGGCAACAGTCATTCTCGGATAAGCCTGATTATACCGAGCGGTGCAAGCCGGTATCCAGGCCGTACCGACGGCGTGCAGCACAGGCTGCAACGCCCGCACCGGAGGGCAAACGATGACCCGGATCACCTATCGCACCGCCGACGTCGACGGCGTCTCGATCTTCTACCGGGAGGCCGGCGACCCCGCGAAGCCGGCGCTCCTGCTGCTGCACGGCTTCCCCTCATCCGGCCACATGTTCCGCGACCTGATCCCTCTGCTCGCGGACCGCTTCCATCTCGTCGCCCCCGACCTGCCGGGCTTCGGCCTGTCGGAGGTCAAGCCGCGCGATAGCTTCACCTACACCTTCGACGCCCTCGCGAAGGTCATCGGCCGCTTCACGGAGGTGGTGCGGCTGAAGACCTACGCGCTCTACGTCTTCGACTACGGCGCACCCACCGGCTTTCGCGTGGCCATGGCGCACCCGGAGCGGGTGACCGCCCTCATCTCGCAGAACGGCAACGCCTACGAGGAGGGGCTGAGCGAGGGTTGGAATCCGATCCAGCGTTACTGGCAGGACCGGGGCGATGCCAACCGGCAGGCCCTGCGCGAATTGCTGACCCCTGCCTCGATCCGCTGGCAGTACGAGCACGGCGTGCCCGACACGTCGCTGGTCTCGCCGGATGGGAGCGCCCTCGACGCCTGGTACATCCAGCGGCCGGAGGTCGACGAGATCCAGCTCGACCTGTTCGGCGACTACGCCAGCAACGTGGCGCTCTACCCCGCCTTCCAGACCTATTTCCGCACGCACCGGCCGAGGTTGCTGGCGATCTGGGGCCGGAACGACCCGTTCTTCCTGCCGGCCGGCGCGGAGGCGTTCCGGCGCGACATCCCGGATGCGCAGGTCCGCTTCCTCGACACGGGGCACTTCGCCCTGGAAACGCATGCCGCTGTCATCGCGGAGGCCATCGCGGACTTCCTGCATGCCTGAAGACGATTGTCAGGACGGCGTAGCTCGCTCCATCCTGACTTTCCGCCGGTTCGGGCAAGACAATCGTCCCGGAAAGGACGCTTTCCGTTGAGCGTGCCAGGCGCGATCCGATGCCCCGCTGGGGGCTGGTAGTGAACGTGGGGCGGGGGGCTCGGCGTGCCAGCCTACGTCCCCGTCGTTCTTCACCAACCAGACCGTGAGACCTTCCGAGGAGGCGAACCATGACGACAGGGACAATCCTTGCAGCCGCCACTGCCCTGATGCTTGGACAGAGCTCTCCGCAGCCGCTTCCCTCGATTGCGGCCACGACGACGTACCATCGCGTCGCGGTCGACGGTGTCGGCATCTTTTACCGCGAGGCCGGTCCACGGGACGCCCCCACTATCCTGCTACTGCACGGCTACCCGTCGTCGTCGCGGCAATGGGATACGCTGCTACCACTGCTCGCCGACCGCTACCACCTGATCGCCCCCGACTACCCGGGATTCGGTCAGAGCGACGCGCCATCGCCCGCGCAATACGCCTACACGTTCGACAACTTGGCGGCGACGATGGCGGGATTGGTCGCTCACCTCGGTCTCGAACGATACACGCTCTTCATGCAGGATTATGGAGGTCCGGTCGGCTTCCGCATGGCGATGGCCCGCCCCGAGCGGGTGAGCGCGCTGATCATCCAGAATGCCAACGCCTACACGGAGGGCCTCGGCGCCAAGTGGCAGGCCATCGCCCGGTACTGGGCCGATCCCACGTCCCATCCCGAGCAGGTCGACGCCTTTACCTCGCTCGAGGGTGCCAAGCAGCGCCACCTCGGGACGAGCCCCAATCCCGAGCGCTACAACCCGGACACATGGAGGGACGAGCACGCCATCCTGGGTCGCCCGGGCGAGCGGGAGATCCAGGCGGCACTCCTCTACGACTATCGCACGAACGTCGCATCCTATCCGGCCTGGCAAGCCTGGATGCGCAAGCATCCGCGGCCGGCCCTCATCCTCTGGGGGCGCTACGACCCCTCCTTCATCGTGCCAGGAGCAGAGGCCTATCTGCGTGATATGCCGAACGCGGAACTTCATCTCCTTGATGCCGGGCACTTCGCATTGGACGAAGCTACGGACGACGTCGCGCGACTGACTCGGGACTTCCTCGGCCGTATCACTGCCGCGGTGCCGTGATCGGGCGACTGCCACTCGACCTTGAGCCCAGCAAGGATTCAATCAGGATGACGGCGACGCTGTCATCAGCATTCACTTTCGAAAATATTCGCCGACGATTGCAATGTCCGCTCACAAGTGGCAAGCAGCTCATGTGCTGCTGTACGCCGGAAGTCCGCATATGGCGCACTGCAGACGTCCGCTGTCCGAACGCTGACCAGCTTCATTCCAGCCTCTGCAGCCCCCCCCTAATATCAAGCTGAATGGGGATCCCCTTATTCCCGCACAAAGACGGGGTGCCGCCAGGGGTCCGTTGCCGGTTGCGGCGCGCTGTCGAGCTCAGCCGAGGAGGGGGGTAGCACGAGGATGTCGTCGAAGCTGGCCCGGCCCCGGGGGAAAGCCTTAAAGTTGTAGGTGTTCACGTACGGGACATCACCCGTCTCGATGGGCGTGGCAGTGATCGACGTGAGGGGGCCACCTCGGGGGCAGTAGCGCGCGCCGCGGTCGCCCAGGTGCTCGTTGAGCGGTTCGTGGAGGCGGCCGCACGGGGGCATGACCGCTATGCCCTGCAAATGCAGCCCGTCATTGGGGACCAGGGAGCGGACGCTGACCTTCGCGCGCTTCGCGACGGGGTAGTCGGGAGCGAGGATCCAGTACGGCCGCCAAGGCCGGCGGCTCGGCGCATTCGCGTTGCGCCACACCCGCTCGCACAGCCACCCGTGCGCCCGCTCCGCTTCGTGATGCATCTGGGCAAGGACGGTGTCGCGGCGCCCGCCTAAGTGGCGAAACTTCAGGACGAGGAGGTAGGGGGCCCAGCCCTCGGCGACGAGGTCCACGGCGAGCTGCCCATAGCCATGGGTCAATCGATTGATCTGGTCACTCCTGGAGAGGGTAGGGAGGGAGGAAAGTGAAGTCATGCCTGTGCTTCCTGGGTGAGACGGGAGGGGGAATGTGCTCTGTGTCGCTGTGCTCACTGAGCTGGTGTGCTCAATCGACTCTATTTCGACACACCAAACCATATGCTCGCCCGTAGACGTGCATCTTAGCGCGAAGCATCGCGCGCCAGCTTGTGGCATCTTCCAAGGCAAGCTGGCAGTGTTTGCACACGCAATCACTTTACCGTGTCGGGAAATTAGCTTTTCGGCGCAGATGCTGCTCGCATTTGAGCGCGGCTGGCGCCGTAAACGTCAGCGCGATCTTGGCTTAAAGATTTCCGGCGCTGTTGCAGTGATGGGGTAGGGACCTTGGAACAGGTCACCCAACGCCTTGCGCCGGAACAGCGTCCGCCAGCGCCGCCTCTGATGCTCATCGCGATCGTGCAGCATGTGGCAGCGTTGGCAGAAGGCCGCGAGGTTGGCGCTCTCGTTATTGGCCGTGTCGTGATCGCGGTGCGCGGCCGCCAGCACCACCCGCGTGACCCGGACCCGGGCGAGTAGGTCTTCGTTGCGCAGTCGGTGCCGGAGCCGACGGCCCTGGCCATCGCGCCAGCCCGAGACCTCGGCATCCCACCACCGACCGTCGCCGAGGTGGAAAACCCGCTGCAGGTGTGGACGGGCGCACGCTTCGCACCGCCCCTGTGCCCGACGGAAGCGGATCGCGTCGGAGAGCTGGGGCCAGTCGATGGGGTAGAAGAAGCGGTGCTCCGGCCGGATCGGCATCCCTGCTCCCCGGCTCCCTGGGCCTCAGTGCGGCGGCAGCCTATCACCTCCTGTGGTTAAGCTCGACCTACCAGGACAGCTTGCTGCTGCCATGGATCGCGAGCACTTTCAGGGTAAGCGCATGCGGCGGGTTGTAGGACGTAATTGGATCCAAGATTTAGGCTCAGCAGCCGGTTATGCGCATTGCAAGGCTCGAGGATGGCATGGCAAAATCGCAAAGTGGTTTATACCGCCTCTATGACGTCTCAGCTGCAGGCAACTACATACTCGATATCAGCAATTCACCATACTTGCGCGCTATCCGCTTATATGAACTGCAAATCGCGATCTTGTTTGGGCGAAAACTAAACGACCGACAGCGTCAGAAAAAGGAGTTTCCAGATCGGTGGCTTGCGATATCCAGCGATTTGCTCGCCTCAGCCTGTGTTTGTAGCGCAATGAAGTTGCTATGGTATATGCATAAGACGCGATGTATTGGTGGAAATTCTCGATTAAATATTTTAGACGATTCAGATGCGAGAGACGTGCTCGGTCGTGTGTTAAGGACGCCGGCTGGCCTCAAGAAAATCGCGACCGGCCACCGGCCCCGCGTCCTGGACATCAAACTGCGAAATCGCCGTCGTCAGCAGCGGAGATACGTACCGTTATACGATGTCTCTCTCCGCTGGGAGATGATCGAAGGATCAAAGCTGAAAGGTGGATGGACCACAGCTAAGCGTGTATTTACACCAAAAGCAGGAACGGAGGCGCATGATATTATAAGACGATATTATAAGGGATTGCGCGGTCTATCAACCGCTCAGAAGTACAAGGATAAGGGCGATTTTATCGCTGGCTTTGTCTGGCTGCGGCATTTTCACGGCGGAGTTTTCCGACCAAGAGAAGTAGAGAAGGCCTCCTTTGCCCGCAAGCTGTTGGCGGAGGCCAACGACGTGGACGGTTTGCGTCGGATTTTCGGTCAGTACGAATTCATCAAGGCGCGGCTGGAGGGGCGCGGCTACAGGCTCCTGGCCCTCGATCTCACACAGCCGGTCCCCGCCGTCGAAGTACCGATTTCGCCCCTCTCTGAGGAGCTGCGTGAGGCGATTGAGACAGTAGAAACAGATACTTAGCAGGTGGTTTGCGCTCTAGGCGAACCACCTCGCCGAGAGCGGTGCGGTACGACGGCCAGGCCCTCAATTCGAGGGCTGGAGGCTGCACCATGTTGGACACGATCCCGAGCCTGCCCGCTGACGAGAACAGCAACCGAGCGCCTGACCTTCTCGTTCTGAACGAAAACCTGGTCGACCGCCCCCTGACCGCTCCCACGGACGAGCACAGCACGATCGTGGCGATCAACGAGGCCTGCGCGGCCTGCCAGGCGATCGGGGGTGATGACGGCTTCTTCGGCGACAGCTGGAAGCGCCGGGTCAACGAGCTGCTGCTGCCGAGCTACGGGCTGCACCTCCTGATCCACAACGACCCCGATCAGATCGTCCGTGTCGCTCGTGAGGGCAGCATCAAGACGACAAAGGCGACAGAGAAAAACTCGGCGCTCATCGCGATTAAGCTCGCTGCTCGCCCGGACGATACCCACGAGGAGAAGCTGTGCTCGGACTGGGCGACGGTCCTGCTGTTCGCGCAGTCCGAGCAGATCACGGTCGAGGGGTTCCCCGCCTGGGTCGAGAACGTCACGGTGGCGGAGTGCAAGCGGGAGGTGGCCGCGCAGCGGCGGGCGGCGAAGCTCGCGGCGGGTACGGCACCGCGGGCGCGGGCCGAGGCTCCCGCCTCTGAGGGCCTGGGCTCCTCGGACAGCGAGGCGCCCCGGCTCGAGCTGCGTCTGCTCGGGGCCGATGGCCCGGCCGAGGAGGCGGTCGAGTTACCCGAGGTGGTGTACCCGACCCTGCTGGCCGCCCTGACCGAGCCGGGCGCGCGGAGCGTGCTGGTGGAGCGCCTGTGGAGGTCGCTGCTGCTCCTCGCCGACGAGCTCCGGATGGCCGAGTCCGACGCCGCTCAGGCGGCGGAGGTCGCCCATGGCTGACCGTAACACCAAGGGGGGAGGGCCACTGGCCCTTCCCACCACCGAGCGCGCGGTCGCGGTCGCGATGGCCGCGGGGGTGGGCTTCAACACCGAGGCGGTGACCTGGACCGTTGGACGGGGGCAGCGCGGCAAACGCAGCCCGCGTCGGGCCGAGATCCGGATCCAGAAGAAGCGTCGCCGCCGCTGGCTGCGCAAGCACGGACAGGCGCACCCCGACCTGGCGGCCGTGGGCCAGATCATCGCGGGGTGCCGGCGCGGCCGGCTGCAGCGGCGCTGCCTCCACCCGGCCTGCCCGGACTGCGCCCATGCCCTGCAGCGTCTGCTGGTGCGGACCGTGGGTCACCACACCGCCGGTGGGCCAAAGGGAGCCTGGGTGACGGTGTCGATTATCCTGCCGGTCAGCCGCCGGGATGGGGAAGCTGACTTCGTCGGGGCCCGTGCGCAGGCGGAGACGCTGTTACGGGCGGCGGGCGTGACCGTCGGGGTGTTGGGCCTCGACGTGAGCTTCAACGAGGACCACCGCGACGCGCTGCCCAAGGACGAGCGGTTCGCCGACCATGCCTCGGTGCACCTCTACGGCTTGATCCGGGCGGAGGAAGCCCCGGCGGCGCAGGCGGCGCTGAAGCGGCTGATCCCGGCCTCCGAGGCGATCCGGCGACCGGTGCGTACCAAACCTTGGGACGGCAACCTCGCAGCGGTCGCCTACGCGCACAAGCCGGAGTTTCAGCGGCGGCAGACCATCCTGCGGGCGGATGCGAAGCGGGGGCTGGTGCGCACCACGCGTAATCGTTCCCTCACCGTCGAGCAGCGGATCCAGGCGGTCCGGGCGCTCGATCGAGCGGGGCTGACGGGGCGGATCATCCTGCTCGGCCTGGACTTCAAACCGATCAACACGGGGCGCCTGAGACTCGTCCCGACGACCTAGAGGAGGGCCAGCCCTATGGTTTTTAGGCTCTGGCCCCGGTCCCGTGCACCCCCTCCGGTAGGAAGTGCGTCTCCAACCTCGAAGTACGCGCCTCTCTCACCACGAAGTGCACGACATCGAAGATTGAAATTGCGCCTAGCACAGCAGCAGCAAAAATTTCCGTTGCTGCTACATCATGCTCTATGAGCAAATTGCTGGGGAACTACTGTTGTAGTTGCTGAGTTGTAAGTATCCAGCCCCACTCATCAGCTTACTTTGACGCCCGCCTCCTCGAGGATCGTGCCGATCAGAATGAATGGGAGTTGGGAAACGGTGTGAACTGCAGCACGCCGATTTCACCGTGAACCGCCCGGCCATAGCTCACTCAGACAGCGTGCCACCCGTGCCGGGCGTGCCACCCCCCAAGAACCTACGTGCAACGCCACCCGGCACGGGTGGCACGGGCGGCACGCTGACTAGGAGATTAACATGCCAAGCAAAGCCCTCGTCGTTTACAAGCCTGGGCGTGTTCCCAAGCGCAAGACGATCAACCCCAACTGGCGCAGGGTCCCGCGGCAACCGAGTGTCATCAAAACGGCTCGGGTCGTCGATGAGGCGACCAACACCGCCTATGATCGCTTCGAGGCTCAATCCGATCTCGGCGAGCCCGTGACCGCGGATGTGCCGTCCGAAGAGTCGGAGAAGTCCGCAAAGGTCATGGCCGAGTTGCGAAAGCACAACGCGGGGCTGACGAACAAGGCGTCGCTGGATGCGGTCGACGCCGCCATCGAGACGCGACCGCCGCGCTACCTGCGCCATGCTGCTCAGCCCGGATGGTACCGGGGTGAGCAGAACCTGTTCGTTCGCCCGACCCATGTTGTCGGAGCTATCCCGGGCATCGTGGAGGTCCTGCCGCCGCGGCCTCAGCCCGGTAAGAAGCGTCAGATCGTGTTCACGAGCGCCGGCACCGTCGAGGGGTGGCAGAAGGGTGTCGCTCGCCGGGCGCGGTGGTCGACGCGAGCCACGCTGATGCTCGGGGCAGCCTTCGCCGGCCCGCTCCTGCGCGTGCTCGGAATGCAGTCATTCGGCATCAACTTGTACGGCAAGACGAAGGTCGGCAAGTCTACCGCGCAGATCGCCGGTGGCTCGATCATCGGCTTGGGCACGGAGCGGGCGTTACCGAGCTTCAAGGCGACCATCGTCGGGCTTGATCAGATCGCTATCACCTGCAACGACATCGTATTGTTCATCAACGAGGCCGGCCTGCTCGGACGAGACGCTTACAACAAAATCAGCCCGATGATTTACGGCTTCAGCGAGGGCAAGGACAAGACACGGGCGGATGTGTCGATTTACGCGAGCGACGTAGCCGCCTCGGGTTGGTCGCTGGTCTACGTGCTGTCCTCCGAGCATGCGGTCGAGGCGCTAGCCATGCGGGTCGGGACAACGCGTCAGGGCGGTGAGGAGCCGCGCTGTCTCGACGTGCCGGCCGTGCATAGCGGCAACGCGACGATCTTCGACCAGCGGCCGCCGGGCATGACGGATGAAGGTTTCACCCGTTGGGCTCACCGGCAAATGGCCAAGATGCGAGAGGCATGTGAGGCGAACCATGGCGTTGTGTTCGACGCCTACTTGCGCGGACTGATCGACCTTGGTGACAAACTCAAGGCTCGCGCCCAATATTATGTCGATGAGTTTGTGGCCAGCTTGTTCCTGAAGGATGTCGACGGGGCCGTGAACCATGCTGCCCGCAACTTCGGAGCTATCTATGCGGGTATCTGCATAGCCATCGATATGGGTTTGCTGCCGTCGCCTTGGCGTAAGCGCGCCGCTCGAAAGGCGGTCAAAGGTTGCTTCCGCGACGGCCTCAAGGTCAGCCGGTTGCGGGACACGATCCTGGAGGAGGCCAAGGCGATCCTGCACCAACGCCTGAGCGATACCACCCTCCCGCGGAAGCAGGACGCCCAGTCCAAGATGGATGCCGGCTTCCGGATGGCCGACGGTCCGCATGAGGTGGTGGCGATCCGCTCCACCGAGTTTGTCCGCTGGTTTGGCACCAAACGGGCTCATCTCCACGCTGTCCTTGCGTGGCTCGACGAGCAAGGCGCGCTGGTGAAGACGGACGCGGGGAAGTACCCCGTGGGCCGGGGCTACGAGTGGGCGGTGACGACGCCACGCTGGTCCAATGCCAAGGTGAAGTGCATCGTGTTCACGGTGCCGACCTCGAAGTGAGGCTGGCTGCCGGCCCCCAACTACAGGGGCCGGCAGGGCCTCAATGAAATCTGCCGTATTAAGATCAGCCGACGTTTGCATACCCGGTAAATTGCCTATGATGAGGAGGCTTTGTCAGCGCTGTTTCGCATGAGCTATTTCTGTCTAGATCAATCGACATATACTGACGCTGCCGACAGAAAATAGATCGATGCTGCGGCCTCATCCACTTGTATTTATAGCTTAGAGCTATTTAACAAGTAGCCGCTATGAACCGATCGACATACAGAAAGGAGTCAAGCATGGCCCGCTCAACACAAAAACCTGTACAAAAGAACCCGCGAACCGCGCGTCCAACTACCAGCAAGGACACCAAAGGCGAACCCCACGCTCGCGGCGTCCGTCGCACCAAGGCGCCTCGACGCCAGGATCCGATCGCCCCTCCCACCCAGGCCGTCATCGCAGCACGCTCAGAGCTGCAGGAGTGGGTTGCCGGCAGCTGGTTGCGACGCGCAGACTCATTGACGGTAACAAGCAAACTGCTCGCCGTCGCCATTCGAGAAGCCCGCACGTTTTTGGAACCGGAAGCTTTGGCGATGGCGTTGGCTGGGGTTGGCATGACCCCGGAGACGATGGATGAGGACGATCTCATCACCTACATCGAGAGCCTTCTGATCGACGTGCCAAATTTTCCTGAGTGAATCACCGGTATCGCTGTTAGAGCCCGGTTCTGTTTGGATGCAATGATTGCAGATAGTAAGACGGGGCACGCATCATGCGTGCCCCGTTTTTACTTCGAATACATATAGTCAGCTGACGTAGCGAGTGGAGGGCCTGCAATTTGGTAGCGCCATCCCGGCCGCCTCGGCTTGGGCGCTCACCGTACCACCACTGGTCAATGCGGCGACCAGAGCTGTTGCTCCGATGATGATGCCGATCACCGAGGACGTGCGCGCACGTCGCGCGTTCGCAGAAGCGATGAGGCGCGCCGTGCCAAGGTCAGCGGTCTGACGCTCACCGACATGGTACCGGCCAGCCGCGTCCTGCAGCACCGCGACCCCGTTCCTGGTCTCGATGTGCGTCAGCCCCGCGGCCGTGTAGCCCGACCATCGTGCTTCGATGGCCGAGACCATCGCCGGCAACGCCCCTTTGTCGGGTACCGCCGCCCACGCCCGCCGCAGTTCGTCGAGGGCAGGCGCCCCGTAGGGAGCGAGCTGCACCACGGTCGCCTTGAAGTCGGGATCGTAGGCAAGGAGGGCCCGCCAGGTCTCGTCTGGGACGCCACTCGACTGCTCCGGCTTCTGCCGCGAGCGCACAAACGGCAGGATCGCCGCGGGGACGATCAACAGCAGCGAGGCCCACGCCCAGCCGACGGCGTTGAGGCCCTTTCGGTGAGCCACGATGTAGCTCACCACGGCAGCGATCAAGGCAACAAGGAAGTAGGCCCCGGAGGCGGACAGCAGCATGACGGAGGTTCCTTGAAGTGGGTCGACGGCCTGCAGCCAAGCCCTTGGGTGCGAGTAGTGTCGGACTGTTGATCAGCCGTTTGTCAGGCCGCGGTTCTGGCTCTCTCGCGCGGTGGAGGCGTGAGCACTCATCGGCTGGAATTTGTGATGCCTGCGCGTCGCCCGAGGCTTGTCGCCGGAGCGGCCGGCGCTCGCGGCTGGCATCGACCGCGCCTATGTCGGGCAGGTCGAGCGCGGCTCGGAGAACGTGACGATCTCGACGTAGGAGGCGATGGCGGTCGCCCTCGCGATGCCAGTCGCGACGCCGTTCATCGAACCCGAAGCCGGGGCCGTGCCGCCGATGCCATTGCAGGCCGGGCGGCGCACAAAGTCCGGCTGAACATCGAAACCGAGTCGGGAACGCCGGGTGCGCTTGTCGCGTCGGGCGCCTCATGCACCGATCTCCAGTTGCGGTGAGACCCGAACGAGAAGCGCCCAAGCTGCGTCGATCGCCGCGCGGGTCCGGGCGTCGAGGTCGCGCGATCCGAGGGCTGGCGCAGTGAGCAGCGCGAGCAGCCGTTCCGCGAGATCCGGCGCAGCGGCGACTAGCCGAGCGTCGGCGAGGCGCTGGATACCGGTCGCGATATGCAGCGGGCAGCCGCCGGGCTCGACGGGCGCGTCCCGCCGAATGAAGTAGGGCCAGCCACCTGGGCGATCCTCGACCGCCGGCTCAACTCCGAGCATGGTTTGCGCGGGCAATGCGCCTGGTTCGGCCTCACCGCGCACCATCCATGGCCCGGGGGTAGGGACGGCCGAAGCCGCCAGTCTGCGTTTGGCCACGTCAGTACTCCCCGGCCAGCATGACTGTCAGCATCCGCGTCGTGATGCTGCTGTCGGCCGGATCCGGGGAGTGCCCCGTCATCGCGCGGTCGTAGTAGTCGATCTTGAAGAACACCCGCTCGCCCGCAACCTCGAGCGCACCGAAGTCGTGTTCGCCGCGGGGATCGTTGTCGGGCGTGAAGTCGTCGTAAGCGGCGATGGCGTCGAGAATGGTCTGCTGGCGCTCGCGGCCGAGGGCGATGACGCCAGCGGTCAGCATCAGCAGGCCGCCCGAGAGAGAGCGGCGGAGGATGTCGTTGAGCGCGCGGGTGCGATCCACGTCGAGGACGGTGGTCAGCATGAGAGCCTCGAATGTCGGAAGGGAGGTAGGCTACGGCGCCGGGCGGCCTGCCGCTGGGCACCCGAGCCAGCTCTGTGGCTCAGGTGCGGGACGCGGAACGGCTAGGCTTTGCCGGGCGGCAGCAGCGCGAGTTCGTCGGCACGGCGCAGGATGGTGGGCTGGGTCGGGTAGTCGCGCCAGCGCAGCGAGTGGACGGTGCCGTTGATCCCGATCACCTCCGCCTCCCACCAGCCCTCGTCGGGCCCCTCGTGGGCGAGCACGACGCTGCCGAGGCCGATCTCGTCGCGGTCGCGAGGCAGCTTGTGTCCGACGAATGGGCCGGGCGGAGCGGGCGGCGGAGGGGCGGCCGGTGGACGGGGCTTCGCACTCACTGGTGTGTTCGCGGCCGCTGGTGGGCCTTCCTTGGCCCCTGTGGCCGGGTTCGGGGCGTCGGGGTCTGCTCGAACGCCGGCGAGCTCGAGGAGGCGGGGGAAGAGGTCTCGTCGGACGTAGGGCACGAAAGCGCGGCCGCTGCCGAAGACCCGGCCGTGGGTGAACTGATCAGCGAAGGCGCGCTGTTCATCGTCGGCGAGCTGCACCATGCGGAGGTTCATCACCTCGGCTGCGTGAGCCGCGAGCTTGGCTTCGCTGGTATCGAACCAGGCAGCCCGGGGCCGGCCGCCATCATCACGGCCGAACAGGACGAGTGCCGGTGTCATGGGCCGCAGCGGCACTTCGGCGACGACCTGGGAAGCAGGTTTGGCGCTCATCAGCAGGCTCCTGAAACGAAGAAGGCCCCCGGAGTGGGGGCCTTGGCGGAGAGGCTGAAGTGGAGATCGCGCTGATGGGGCAGCGGCGGCGATCGACGCCGGGCGTGGGAGGGTGGTCGCTGGTGCATCAAAGGATTCCGTGGCTAACGTTGATCAGCGCCAGTGCGGCGCACCGGTCAGTCAATCAACAACAGCACTATGACATAGAAATACAGATAAATCAATGCATATAATTTTTTCAGCAATTTTAGGCATTTTATCACTTAAGAATTCGGCTACATACCGTCTTTTATTGAGAGCGGCAGGTGTCGGCATTGCGCTTTCAGCGTACCTTGTGAAAAGCCGCCCCGAACCGCCACTTATGACCCTACGCAAACACTCAGCTGTGCCCAACCAATCCACGCTCATAACCCCTTGCGGATTTTCTGAGGCTGCCGGCTGAGACATCCTCTTGGCAAGGAGAAGTGGATCTGCGTGCGGCAGTCACGCTATCGGCATGTCGTAACCCGTCACGCAATGAACGTTCAAACCAGATGGCGCGATTGCGCAATTACTGCTCGGTCAACGGTGCAGGCTTGTCCTTCGGTGGACGGCAGAATGCCGCCCTGTAAGCATGGCTCGTTGCAACTAAGAGCTCTCAACGGCCAACGACATCGCGAGGTGCGCATGTCCGCTGGCGAGTATTACTCACATATTCGATTTCGTGAAATATGCAATGACACTTACGTTTTTGTGAGGCTGTCTCGCAAGGTGCAGCTGCCGAAGCTGGCGATCAGCCGCCTGTCGTTGAATTTTCTGTTTCGACGCAGCGCTTTGTACTAAGCGCGTATGTGGTGTCTCGCGTGAGTCCACGATGACAGGCCGACGGCCTTGCGAAGCCATTTTTTGGTGTCTCGAGCAAGATTCGAAGGTGAAGACGCCCATCTGATCCATAGCTATCCGCGGAAGACAGTTCAAGCAAACACGACGGACAGACGAGTCTTTAACACGGTGTAGAAGGCCGACGCGGCCGGCGTCAGGGAGACGTTGCGCCGTCGCACGAGACTGATCGTGCGATGGATCACGGGCTCGGTCAGCAGTACCTCGACGAACTCTTCGACGACTGAGGTCGCCCTAGACGCCGCCGGCAGGATCGCTGCCCCGACGCCGGCTGACACGAGGGCGATCGCCGTCGGTGTGCTCTCGACGACGAAACGCCCACGCCCCGGAAGACCCGCGGCCGTCAGCTCCGCTTCGACGAGGCGCCTGTTGCCGCTCGCGCCGCCCAGTGTGATGAGATCGATGCCACTCAAGTCCGCCCACCGGATCGCCTCGGTGCCGGCGAGCGCATGGCCCCGGTGACAAACCAGAACGAGCGGGTCGCGCATCAGCTGATCCTCGATGAGATCCGCATCATCGTCCTGCTGGATATGGATGCCGAAATCGGCCTCGCCCTGACGCACGGCCTCGGTTACAAGCACACCCGAGCGTTCGAGGATCTGAACCCGGTTCTGCGGATAGTCGCGCGCGTAGGCGTTCAGCACGTCGGGCAACTGCCGGAACGCGACCGACTGAAGCATGGCCACCGTCACATCGCCGACCGAGAGGCGCGAGGTTGCGCGCAGGCGCTCGATACCCTGCGTAAAATCGGCGATGAGGCGCGTCGCGAGGGGAAGGAACTCGCTTCCGACCGAGCTGAGCCGCACTGCGCGCGTGGTGCGGTCGAACAGGGTCAGTCCGAGGAAGCCTTCGAGCTTCTGGATGCGCCGGGTGAGCGCCGTCTGCGTCAACCCGAGTGCCTCGGCGGCCCGATGATAGCTGCCGAGCTCCGCGATCAGCACGAAGGCCTGAACGCCGTCTGCGGGCAGCTTCATGCCAACCAATCATGAATTGATGCGATAAATTCGTTTTACTCGAGCTATCGCGCCGATGACAAGGGGTGTCGCCGTACCCGGCGCCTCGACCTCGTTCGGCCAACGATCCGGGTGCGAGGGGCGCGGGAGAACCCGACCCGACAACAGCAAAGAATCATATCGCGGAGGAAACCATGAGCCTGCCCATCGCCTCCGGATCCTCGGCTGCGTCCGCAGTCGAGCAGCCGACCAGATCACGAAAGACGCTCTGGACGCAGGCGATGGAGACGCGGATCGGCATCATTCCGCTGCCCGTCTACGTCCTGCTGCTCGTCCTGATCACTGCCTTTTCGATCAAGGGCAAGATCTCCGGCGAGGTCACCGTGATGGTCGGCGTGATCGTCGCGGGCGGATTCACCTGCGCCGAGATCGGCCGGCGAATCCCGTTCCTGCGAGCGATCGGCGGCTCGTCGCTCGTGACGATCTTCCTGCCGTCGTTCCTCGTGGCGCACCAGCTCCTGCCCGCGCCGCTGGTGCAGTCGGTCACCGCCTTCACCAAGTCGACGAACTTCATCTACCTTTTCATCACCGCCGTCGTGGTCGGCTCGATCCTGAGCATGGACCGGCGGGTGCTGATCCAGGGCTTCGCCAAGATCTTCATCCCGCTCGGCCTCGGCTCGCTCGCGGGGATCACGGTCGGCGGGTGCGTCGGCTGGCTCGTCGGCATCGGTTTCTGGCGTTCGATCCTCTACGTGGTCGTGCCGGTGATGGCCGGGGGCGTCGGCGAGGGGGCGATCCCGCTGTCGGTCGGCTACGCCGAGGCGCTCGGCGCCGACCAGGGCCGGATGCTCGGCCAGATCCTGCCTCTGGTGTTCTTCGGCAACCTCGTGGCGATCGTCGTCTGCGGGGCGCTCAACACGCTGGGCAGGCGCCGTCCGGACCTCACCGGAAACGGCCAGCTCCAGCCCGGTCCGGGCGAGGTGGGAGACCCTGAGAAGCACGATGCGGCGCACAGCAACACCACGTCCATCGACGTGGCCACGGTCGCGGCCGGCGGCATCACCGGCGTCGCGATCTACATCCTGGGCACGCTGATCCACTCGCTCATCGGCCTGCCGGCTCCGGTGGCGATGCTGTTCCTCATCGTGGCGGTCAAGATCCTCAACGGTGTGCCCGCTCCATTGGCGGAAGGCACGCGCGTGGTGTTCCGCTTCTTCGTGATCGCGGTGACCTACCCGTTGCTGTTCTGCACGGCGGTGGCGCTCACCCCCTGGCATGAGCTGGTCGAGGCGTTTCATCCGGCCAACCTCGTCACGATCGTCGCCACCGTGATCGCGCTGGTCGCCACCGGCTATTACGTCGGGCGCCTGCTGAAGATGTACCCGATCGAGACGGCGATCGTGAATGCCTGCCACAGCGGGCTCGGCGGGACCGGCGACGTGATGATCCTCACCGCCGCCGAGCGGATGGAGCTGATGCCGTTCGCCCAGGTCGCCACCCGCATCGGCGGGGCCCTCACCGTCACCGCCGCCATCGTGGCGATGGCCCACTTCAAGGTTCTGTGATGCGATCGGGAGGTTCGCCATGCTGATGCGCAGCAAGCTGTTCGTGCCGGGATCGCGCCCGGAGCTGTTCGCCAAGGCCGCGGCGGGCGCGGCCGACGCCCTGTCCTTCGATCTGGAGGACTCCGTGCCGGCCGCCCGCAAGGCGGAGGCGCGGGACACCCTCTCGGCCTATCTCCGCGCGGCGCCGGGCGATCTCGGCAAGGTCGTGATCGTGCGGGTGAACGCCGCCGGCACCGCCCAATTCGCCGCGGACCTCGCGGCGGTGGCGCTCCCCCGTACGGACATGATCAACCTGCCGATGGTCGAGGAGCCGGAGGCCGTCACGGACGCCGCCCGGCATCTTGACGGCATCAGGGAGGCCGGGCGCATCCGTCTGCTCGTCAACATCGAGAGCCCGCGGGGCTTGCGCCGGGCCGCGGAGCTGGCGACCGCCCATCCCCGGGTGGCGGGCCTGCAGATCGGCTACGCCGACCTGCTGGAGCCCTGCGGCATCGATCGGGCGGATCAGGCGGCGCTCGCCCACATCCGCCTCACCGTCCGGCTCGCTGCGGCGGAGGCGGGCTTGCCGGCCTATGACGGTGCCTTCGCCGGCGTGAAGGACCCGGAGGGCTATCGCACCGAGTGCGAGGCCGCCCGCCGGCACGGCTTTGCCGGCAAGAGCTGCATCCACCCGAGCCAGGTCGCCATTGCCAACGCGGCCTTCCTGCCGAGCCAGGCCGAGATCGCGTGGGCGCGCCGCATCCTGGACGCGGCGGCGGACGCCGAGGCGCGCGGGCTCGGGGCGGTCCTCGTCGACGGCCAGATGGTCGACCCGCCCTTCCTCAGCCGCGCCCGCGCCACAGTGGCGCTGGCCGATCTGCAACCCGGCATGGAGGCATGACCTCATGAGCGATCTCGCCCAGCGCGACTACCAGCCCGGTGCCAAGGGCACCCTCGACGGTGTCCGCGTCCTCGACCTCTCCCGCCTGTTCGCCGGTAACGTCCTCACCCAGATTCTCGGCGACTTCGGCGCCGAGGTGATCAAGGTGGAGCCACCCGAGGGTGACACGCTGCGCGCCTGGAAGAGCGAGGGCATCGAGACTCACTGGAAGATCTACGCTCGCAACAAGAAGAGCCTTTGCCTGTCGATGCGCGATCCGCGCGCGGTCGACCTGATCCGCAAGCTCGTGCCGTCGTGCCAGGTCTTCGTCGAAAGCTTCCGGCCGGGCGTGCTGGAGACGATGGGTCTGTCACCCGCGGCGCTGCACGCCCTGAATCCCGGCCTGACGATCATCCGCATCTCGGGATGGGGCCAGGACGGGCCCTACGCGCAAAGGCCCGGCTTCGGCACGGTAATCGAGGGCTTCTCCGGCTTCGCTTCGATGAACGGGTTCGGCGACCGCGAGCCGGTGCTGCCGCCGATGTACCTCGCCGATGGGGTGGCCGGGCTCTACGGAGCGTCGGCGGCGATGATCGGCTTGCGTGAGGTCGAGGTGAATGGCGGCCGCGGCCAGGTGATCGACCTGCCGCTGCTCGATCCGCTCTTCGCCATCCTCAGCCCGCAGGTGGCCAACTACCGGCTCACCGGCAAAGTCAAGCCGCGCACGGGCTCGCGCTCGACCAACTCGGCGCCCCGCAACGCCTATCGCTGCAGCGACGGGCTCTATGTCGGCCTGTCGGGCTCGATCCAGAAGATGACCGAGCGGCTGTTTCGGGCGATCGGCCGGCCCGATCTCGTCGACGATCCCCGCTTCCGGACCAACGCCGACCGGCTGCGCCACGCCGACGAGCTCGACGCCATCATCGGGGCGTTCATCGGCGCCCGCACGCAGGCCGAGACCGTCGCGTTCTTCGAGGCGGCCGAGGTCACGATCGGGCCGATCTACGATGCCTCGCAGATCGTCAAGGATCCGCACGTCGTCGCCCGCGAGGTGGTCGCCGACTACCCCGACCCGGAGATGGGGCGGCTTCCCATGCACCACGTCGTGCCGCGGCTCGGGGGCACGCCCGGCACGATCCGCACGCCCGCCCCGCGGCTGGGCGAGCACAACCGGGACCTGCTCGCGGAGATCGGCGTCGCCGGCGAAGCTTTCGATGCGCTCGTCCGCGACGGCGTGGTCTGCGGATGACCTGACACCGGCCGTGGGCACCAATGGCGATCCGGCCTCACGGACGCCGGGAACCCCGCACGGCGCCGCCCGAAGACGAAAAAATCGAGGAGGAAACGTCATGACGGATCAACCCACGGCCACGGCCGCCGAGCGGCGGAGCTTCGTTGCGGGCACGGTCTACGTGTTCGAGCGGATCATCCCGGACCCCTTCGTCCTCGCGATCGGGCTGACCGCCCTCGTCGTGCTGGCCGCCCTGCTCGTCGCGCCGAACGGGGGCCCCGCCATCGTGGTTACCTCCTGGTACGCCGGAGTGTTCGGCATCCTGGGCTTCGCCTTCCAGATGATCCTGATCCTGGCGACCGGGCACGCGCTCGCCCATGCTCCCCTCGTCCAGCGGGGATTGCGGGCACTGGTGCGGCGGGTGTCGACGCCCAACCAGGCCGTCGTCATGACCTTCCTGGTCGCCGCCACCGCCTCCTGGCTCAACTGGGGCTTCGGCCTCGTCATCGGGGCGATCCTGGCCCGGGAGGTCGCCAAGCGCGTGCGCCTCGATTTCGGCTGGCTCGTCGCGGCGGCCTATTCGGGCTGGGTGATCTGGGCCAGCGGCGTGTCGAGTTCGATCGCCCTGTCTCAGGCCACGCACGGCAACGCGCTCAACATCGTCGAGAAGCTCACGGGCGTGCTTCTGCCGTTCAGCGAGACGGTCTTCACCGCGTTCAACCTGATTCCTACCCTCGTCGTCGTCATCCTCGTGCCGGTCGTGTTCGTGTGGCTCCGGCCGCGGGACAGCGAGGCGCAGATCTACGTCCCGCAGGACGAGCCGGCCCCGACCAAGGGTCCGGCCCTGCCCGACAGCCTGGCGGCGCGGCTGAATCGCTCGCGGACGCTGAGCCTCGTCCTCGTCGCCCTCGGCGTCGCCGACCTCGCGGTGACCTGGACGAGCAAGGGCGTCTCGCTCGATGCCAACGCCGTCATCCTGATCTTCCTCATCGCCGGCATCGCCCTGCACGGCCGTCCGGTCGCCTATGTCGACGCGATGAAGAACGCCGCGAAGCAGACCGGCTCGATGATGCTCCAGTATCCGATCTACGGCGGCATCATGGGAATCATGGACACGACCGGCCTCGCCGCGATGATCTCGAAGTTCTTCGTGACGATCGCGACCCAGCACACCTTGCCGTTCTGGACCTACTTCGCGTCGCTGTTCATCACCTTCCTGGTGCCGAGCGGGGGAGGGCACTGGGCGGTGCAGGGGCCGTTCGCGATCCCCGCGGCGGTCTCGCTGCATGCGTCGCTTCCGGCCACCACCATGGCGGTCGCGATGGGCGAACAGGTCTCCAACATGATGCAGCCCTTCTGGGCACTGCCCGTTGTGGCGATGGCGGGGATCGGGATCCAGCGGGTGCTCGGCTTCACCGTCGTCACCTTCGCGGTGGCCGGGACCGTCTACGGCGCCGCGCTGCTCCTGCTGGCGTGAGCGGGGAGGGGGAACGATGCCGGACTCGACCGTTGGGACCGCCGAGACGGGCGCCTTCCCGAATTCCGCCGGGATGGGGCTACCGCGCAGCGGGACGGTCCCGAAGGCCTGCGACGCCCATTTCCACGTCCTCGACCCGCGCTTTCCGACACCGGAGACCACCCGGCCGGATGGTACGACCTTCGCGGATTACCGCGCGATCCAGGCCCGGCTCGGGACCACGCGCGGCGTCATCGTGCAGGCGAAGTACCACCGCACCGACCCGGCCTGCCTCCTCGACGCCCTGGCCCGCCTGGGGCCGGACGGACGGGGCGTCGCGGTCGTGCATCCCGAGGTCCAGGACGCCGAGTTGCGGCGCCTCGATGCCGGCGGCGTTCGGGGCCTGCGCTTCAGCGTCTGGAACCCGGCCGACACCGTCACCACCGTGGCGATGATCCGGCCGCTGGCGCGCCGCATCGCCGATCTCGGCTGGCACGCCCAGATTCACATGTCGGGCGCGCAGATCCTCGCTCATGCGGACCTGCTCGCAGAGCTGCCCTGTCCGATCGTGATCGACCACATGGGCCGTCTGCCGCCGCGGGAAGGGCCGGACCACCCGGCCTTCGGGGTCATCGCCCGCCTGATCGATGGCCGGCGCACCTGGGTGAAGCTCTCAGGCGCCTACCTCAACACGGAGCAGGGACCGCCGGATTACGCCGACGCCACACGCATCGCCCGGTCCTTCGTCGGGCTGGCGCCCGAACGTCTGGTCTGGGGCAGCGACTGGCCGCACGTGACCGAACCGCACAAGCCTGATGACGCAGTTCTATTCGATCTTCTGGCCGAATGGGCCGGCAGCGGGCGGCAGCGCGACCGCATCCTGGTCGACAATCCCGCAGAACTATATTGTTTTGGTTGAGCCGTGTCCGGCATCGCTTCGATGTGCCCGGAGCGACCTCGAAATACCATCCAAATGCCAACTTTTCAGTAAGGAATGAAGTTCGCCCCGATGCGGATGCACCGTATGCCTGAGACGGCGGCACGCGAGGCGGACCAGTTACGGATGGTCTTCGTCACCCATGAGAGGGGCTTGCCCACGAGGTCGCCGACCGGGTGATCGCCATGGAGGACGGGGCGGTGCTGGAGCGCGCCCGGCCCGAGGACTTCATCCTCAGGCCCCGGCACCCGCGCGCGAAGAAGTCCGTCTCCGACATCCGCCGCGCCTGGCCGCGAGGCGCAGCGGATTGTTTGGCGCTCTTCGGCGCCGCGATCGCCGGCCTACGTGCCGGAGCCGTCCACCACCGGGCCGACGAAGACGTCCTGCCACTTCGCGGGCGCGGCCTTCAGCAGGCCGTTGCGCGTCATGAAGGTCGCGAAGCGCATCACGCCCTGCGGCTGGATCCCCCACTCGCCCGACGCGGCTTTGAGCACCGCCTCGGTCTCGTCGAGGGTGAGGGACGACTTCTCCGAGGCGAGGAAGATCTCGGCGGCCTTGCGCGGCTCCTTGCGGATGTAGTCCTGCGCCTCGGCGATGGCCGCCACGACGCCGCGGGCCGCGGCCTCGTTGTTCTTCATGAAGGCGCCCGTCGTCGCGAGCAGGCCGCTCGTGACCTTCTCCCCGAGATACTCCGAGAAGTAGAACAGCCGATGCGCCTTGCCGCTCTTCTCGACGATGTCGCTGTAGGGATGCGGGGCCGCGTAGCCGACGATCGTTCCGCCCGCGAGCAGCGAGGCCGTCGCATCCGGGTGCGGGAGCTGCACCATCATCCGGTCGAACCGGCGGGCGCCCCCCTCGCCGAAGGCCTTCTCGGCCGCCATGCGCACCAGGAGGCCTTGCTGCCCGGTCGTCGAGGTCACGGCGATGCGGTCGTCGGGCTTGAAGTCCGCCATCGACTTGATGTCGGGGCGATTGACGTAGAGCCCGTTGTCGCCGGCCACGAGCGCTGCGAGGCCGCGCACGGCGATGGAGCCGCGCGTCTTCTCGGCGGCGATCAGCATGCCGGGCAGGCCGTAGGCTCCGATATCCACGGTGCCGCTGATCATCGCGTCGTTGATGGCGGGGGCGCCGCTGATCTTCTGGATCGCCACCGTCCGGCCGGCGGCGCCCGCGGCGGCGAGCTGGCGCTCGAAGAACCCGAGCTTCTCGGCCACGACGACCGGCAGGTAGGCGTATCCGTACTGGATCGCGATGGTCACCAGCTTCGTCTCGGCGGCGGAGGCAGGGGATGCGCAGGCCAGGGCCGCGAGGCCGGCCGCCAGCAGCGTCGCGGCGCTGCGACGGGTGATCCCGCGCATGCGGAGATGGGACATGGTTCCTCCCTTGAATTTTTAGAACACCGTTGCAAAAACAAACTGGCGGGCTACAACTCGTCTGTCAATGCGTGCTCTCGCGGTGGCGATGAACGGCGCGCTCGGCTTCGGGAGGACGACGATGGTCGCATGTCAGACCCTGGGACGCCGCCGGCCGGTATCGGCGGTGGTGGCGGCGCGGTCCCGCTGCTTCATCGCGATCTGAAATGGCCGCCGCCCCCTCCGGCACGCCGCATCTCGGCGTGCGGCCCGACTGGCTCGCGCTGACCCGGGAGCCCGCCCTCGAGCCCGATCTGCCGATCGTCGACGCCCACCATCACCTCTGGGATCGGCCCGAGGGTCGGTACCTGTTCGACGATTTGCTCGCCGACATGAAGGCCGGCCACGACGTGCGGGCCACGGTCTTCGTGCAGAGCCGGTCGATGTATCGGCCGGACGGGCCTGAGTCGCTCCGGCCCGTGGGCGAGGTCGAGTTCGCCAACGGGGTCGCGGCGCAGGCCGCGAGCGGGCTCTACGGCCGCCGCGCGGCCTGCGCGGCGATCGTCGCCTGCGCCGATCTGACTCTCGGCGACGCGGTGGAACCGGTCCTCGACGCCCTCGAGCGCGCCGGCGGCGACCGCCTGCGGGGCATCCGCAACCAGACCGCCTGGCACGCCCATCCCGAGGTCGTCTCGAACCCGGTGCCGCCGAAGCCCGGCCTGCTCGCCCATGCGGGGTTCCGCGAGGGCGCCCGCCGCCTCGGCCGGCGCGGGCTGACCCTCGACGTCTGGGCCTATCACACCCAGCTCGCCGAGGTCGCGGCCCTGGCCGATGCCTGCCCGGACACGACGATCGTCCTCGACCATTGCGGCGGTCCGATCGGCGTCGGTCCCTACGCGGGCCGTCGGGCCGAGGCCTTCGCCGAATGGCAGGTCGGCATGGCGGCGCTGTCGCGCCGACCAAACCTCGTCGTGAAGCTCGGCGGGCTGGCGATGCGGGTCGGCGGCCACGCCTTCCACGAGCGCGCCCGACCGCCGGGCTCCCTCGACCTCGCCGAGGCGTGGCGACCGGTGATCGGGGCCTGCCTCGACCTCTTCGGACCGCAGCGCTGCCTGTTCGAGAGCAACTTCCCGGTCGACAAGGGCATGGTCTCCTACGGCGTGCTGTGGAACGCCTTCAAGCGCCTCGCCGCGGGGGCCTCGCCCGCCGAGACGGCGGCGCTCTTCCACGGCACGGCCTGCCGCATCTACCGCCTCGATGCCGCGGTGATCTCGGGCGTCCCCTGACGGATTCAGGCCCGTGCCGGGGCCGTGCTCCCTACCTGGCCCCGCAGGGCTGTCCGGGGAAACGTTCGAGACGAGAAGAGCGCGGGTCCCCCCTCTCCCGTGTGGGAGAGGGGCCGGGGGTGAGGGTGCTACGGTCCTGAATCTCGCTCAAACCGTTCCGCTGCCAGCACGACAGTTCGAGCTTTACTGCGGAAGCGTTTCACCCTCACCCCTACCCCTCTCCCATACGGGAGAGTGGATCCCGCGCTTGATTTTTTGACGGGATTTTCCCCGGACAGCCCCCGGGCCCGGGACGCCCGTTCGTGGTCTAGCCGGAGACGGGTCCGGTGCTCCGCGCCGACCCATCGTCACAGGAGCAGCCATGTCTTCAGCCACCAAGTCAGCAGGTAAAAATTCCCATGCCGGTTGACGTATTGAGGTCACGGATGGCGGCCGGAACCGCGAACGGCCGGATGCGTGCCCGTCCCAAGGTGGAGGGCGTCGCCTCCGCCGACCGGTTGCTCACCGTGCTCACCGCCTTCCGGCGCGGCGACGACGCCCTGGACCTGGCCGAGCTCGCCGCGCGCACGGACCTCGTCAAGAGCACGATCATGCGCCTGTGCGTCTCGCTGGAGCGCTTCGGCCTCATCGAGCGGATCCCGGACGGGCGCTACCGGCTCGGCACCGAGATCGCGCGGCTCGGCTCCGTCTACCTGCAATCCTTCGCCCTGGAGGCGCACGTTGTCCCGGTGCTCGAACGCCTCGTGGCGGCGTCCGGCGAGACGGCCTCGTTCTACATCCGGCGTGGCGAGCATCGGGTCTGCCTGTTCCGCGTCGACTCGCCGTCGCCTCTGCGCATGCATGTCCGTCCCGGCGACCTGCGGCCGATGGATCAATCCTCGATCGCCCAGGTGCTCGCTCGCTTCGATACCACCGATGACCCCGCGCCGGCCGTGACGCTGCCGTTCCACTCGCACGGCGTGACCGATCCCCACGTATCGTCCTCCGCCGTCCCGGTCTTCGGGGCGGGCGGGCGCCTGGTCGGCGCGCTCGCCATCTCGGGCCCGGCCTCGCGCCTGACCGAAGGACACGTCGCGGCGATCGCCCCTCTCCTCGTCGAGAGCGCCGCGAGGCTCACACGCGCCCTGGGGCGAGACGCGGGTCGTTAGCGCAAGCCGCACAAAAAACAGAACACCGTTGCGAAACATTCTTTGCAACGGTGTTTCAATATGCTCTTATGCAGCCAACGAGTGGTGGGCGCCCTGCGCCGACCCGAAGAATGACGGGCACGCGAGGTCCGCGGAGGAAAACGACCGGCCGAGGTGGCGGCGCAGTGCGCCCTTCTCCCGAGACATCCTCCGTCCCGCGGTGCCCTCTCGAGAGGGGAGGTGTGACCATGCATGCGACGAATCTCGTCACGGGAACCCCGCTCGCAGCGCCGGCATATCGCCCGGCGGAGGAATCCGGGTTGCGCGACCTGCCCATGGCGCCGTCCACGCCGCCTGCCGACATCGCCGCCGCGGAGGGGATCGAGGCCGTCATCGTGCGCGCCGCACACCTCACCGATGTAGGGCCGGCTTCAGCTCCCAGGCCAACTCGCTCGTCACGCAGGGCGCCGATGCCCGGTCCGTGCCGGAGCACGCGCTCCGACCGATGGCCGCGGCGACGCGCCGCGACGGCGGCCTGACCGCAGCGAGACGCGACGATCCGCACCGGCACGGGGCCGGGCCCCGAGGGTGCCTCGCCCGCGCCCGGGAGCGGCGGCCGACACGGCCGGAATTCACCATGACGACGAGACGCGACGAAGGGGGAGACATGGCCGGCCTCACACGACGAGAGGGATTGCTGGGTCTGGTTGCAGCCGGGGCGCTCGCCGGCGCCGGTCCGGCGCGGGCTCAAGCCAAGAAGACGGTCTCGATCGCGATCCAGTTCGGGACGAGTCACCTCGCCACCACGGTCGCCGACAAGCTCGGCCTCTTCGCCAAGCACGCGAAGGCGAACGGCATCGCCGACACCACCTTCGACGTGCGCCGTGTCAGCGGCTCGCCCGCGATCAACGACGGCATCTTCAGCGGCACCTTCGACGTCGGCGCCTACGGCCCGACCGCGCTGCTGGCCGCCTGGCTCAAGACCCGCGGCTCCTACGACCTGCGCGGCATCGCGGCCTGCAACGAGGGCGTCCTGACGCTCTACACCAACGACCCCGCCATCCGGTCGATCGCCGACATCAAGCCGACGGACCGCATCGCCGTGACCGCGACCACGTCGCCCCAGGCGATCCTGCTGCGCATGGCCGCCGAGAAGCTCTACGGCCCGGGCCAGTCCGGGCGCTTCGACAAGCAGATGGTGGCGCTGCCCCATCCCGACGCGACGACGGCCCTGATCTCCAAGTCCTCGATCTCGCTCTACTTCGCGGCGCCCCCCTTCATCAGCACCCTCGAAGCCTCGGGCAAGTGCACGAAGGTGGTGAACGGCCGGGAGATCATCGGCGGTCCGTATTCGGGAGCCCTGCTCGCCACGACCGGCAAGTTCGCCGCCGCCAACCCGGCCGCGGTCGCTACCATCGTGGCCGCCCTCAAGGAGGCGATGGACGTGATCCGCGACGACCCGAACCGCGTGGCGCAGATCTACCGGGAGGTCGAGAAGACCGCCCTCTCGGCCGACGAGGTCGCCGCCGCGGTGCGCGCCCAGACCTTCACGGTGGAACCGCGCGGGATCATGGCCTTCGCGGGCTTCATGAAGCGCAGCGGCGAGCTCAAGGAAGCGCCCGCCCGCTGGCAGGACGTCTTCGTCGGTCCGATCACCCAGGGAGCAGGCGCCTGATGCTCGCCGTTCGTCCGAACCCGTTGCCCGCCGCGGCCCCCGCCGGAGCGACGCTCCTCTCCGTCAACGGCGTCACCCTCCAGTACAAGACGCGCGACCGCCTCGTCACCGCGACCTACCGCGTCTCCTTCGACGTGGCGCGCGAGGACCGCTTCATCCTGCTCGGCCCCTCGGGCTGCGGGAAGTCCACGCTGCTCAAGTGCGTCGCCGGGTTCATGACCCCGACCGAGGGCGACATGCGACTCGAAGGCCGGGTCATCGACCGGCCGGGACCCGACCGCATGATGGTCTTCCAGGAATTCGACCAGCTCATGCCCTGGATGACCGTGATCGAGAACGTGATGTTCCCGATGCGGCGCACCGGGCGCTTCCCGGGCAGCGAGATCCGCGACCGGGCGCGGCGCGCGACGGAGAAGGTCGGGCTCGGCCGCTTCCAGGACGTCCACCCCCACCAGCTCTCGGGCGGCATGAAGCAGCGCGTGGCCATCGCCCGCGCCCTCGCGATGGAGCCGCAGATCTTGCTGATGGATGAGCCCTTCGCCGCCCTCGACGCGCTCACCCGGCGCCGCATGCAGGAGGAGTTGCTCCAGCTCTGGGACGACGTGCGCTTCACGCTGCTCTTCGTCACCCACTCGATCGAGGAGGCGATCGTCCTGGGCTCGCGCATCCTCGTGCTGACCCCGCATCCGGGGCAGGTGCGGGCCGAGCTCGACGCCACCGCCTACAGCCACGAGCACCAGGGGGACGCCGACTTCATGGCCTTCAACCGCAAGATCAACGGCATGCTGTTCGGCAACGAGGAGACCGCGCATGGCTGAGCTCGCGCAGACCGGGGCCCGCGGCATCGCCCGCCCCGACATCGAACGCACCACCACGGATGTCAGCGAGATCGGCGACATCAGCCGCCCGATCGGCTTCTGGGAGGGCGTGTTCGCGATCACCGCGGTGCGCCGCGCCCTGGTGCTCGTGGCGCTGGCGATCGTGTGGGAGGTCTATGCCCGCATGCTCTCCAACCCGCTGATGTTCCCCTCCTTCAGCGACACCCTGGTCGCCTGGTGGTCGGACGTCGCCTCGGGGCGCCTGCCGAGCGCCGCGATCACCTCGCTCCAGGTGCTCCTCATCGGCTACGCCACCGCCATCGCGATCTCCGCCGTGATGACGACGCTGGCGGTGGCGACCCGGATCGGCACCGACATCCTCGCGACGCTGACGGCGATGTTCAACCCGCTGCCCGCCATCGCCATCCTGCCGCTGGCGCTGCTCTGGTTCGGCCTCGGCACGACCTCGATCGTGTTCGTGATCGTCCATTCCGTGCTCTGGGCGGTGTCGCTGAACACCTTCACGGGCTTCCTGTCGGTGAGCCAGACCCAGCGCATGGCCGGGCGCAACTACGGGCTCGGCGGCCTGCGCATGGTCGTGTTCATCCTCATCCCGGCGGCCTTCCCGTCGATCCTCGCCGGCCTCAAGATCGGCTGGGCCTTCGCCTGGCGCACGCTGATCGCGGCCGAGCTGGTCTTCGGCGTGTCCGGCAACGCGGCCGGCCTCGGCTGGTACATCTTCGAGGCGCGCAACGCCCTCGAGACCGCCAGCGTCTTCGCCGGCCTGCTCACGGTGATCCTGATCGGCCTCGCGGTCGAGGGCCTCGTCTTCCGCACCATCGAGACGATGACGATCCGCAAGTGGGGCATGCAGAACCACTGAGAGCCCCGCCCGACGAAGCGGATGACGGTTCGTCGGCGCAATATCGGAAAATCGAAGATCTGGATCAGCCCTCGATCGCGATGCGATAGGGGGCTGTTTCAGCCGTGCATGCCGCAGAGGTCGCGCGACCGGGTCAGGCCACCGGTCCGGCGCCCGAGCCGCCCGACGGGCCGGAGACGCTCGACGCCAGCCGGCGAAGCGTGTCCCGCGCCGCCGCGGCCTTCTCGGGCGTGAAGCGGGACAGCGGACCCGAGACCGTCATGGCCCCGAGCAGACGACCCTCGGCGTCGAAGACCGGCATCGACATCGACGCGATGTGCGGATCGGTCGTTCCGCTCGTGTAGATCGGCGCATCGTCGAGGTCGGCCCCGCTGTCCGGGGTGTCGAACAGGCGAAGGACTTGCGCCGTCGACGATTGGTCCAGCGGACGCAGGTCCCCGGGGCGGACGTCGATCCGGAGCCGGGACGGCGAGGTCACGCGAAACACGCACAGGCGCTGGTTGCCCCGCCGGACGTAGAAGAACCCGGTTTCCTGGGTGGCGGCGACGAGCTCCTCGAGCGCGGGGATGACGCGCTGTCCCAGCCCATACCCTTCGAGATAGATGGATCCCAGCCGGGCGACCTCCATGCCGAGGTGATACTTGCCGTCGTCGGTACGCTGGATCAGGCCGAACTCCTCCAGCGAGATGCACAGGCGCATGATCGTGCTTTTGACGAGGCGCGTGCGCTCGGCGAGTTCGGCCAGGTCCAAAGCCGCGTCGCCGCGCCGGAACGCGGTCAGGACGGTCAGCAGCCGACCCGCGGAGGCCACCCCTTCCAGTTTCGGACGGGTCTTGACCTTGTACGCCTTGCCCGCGGAATCCTCCTCGAAGCTCTCACCCTGCATGCGCGCGACGTCCTCCCCGGTCCAGCGGCGGTTCCCGGCCGCCCGGATATAGTCCGCATTCGCGCCGCATCGCCACCCGCCACAAGCTCGGCACCCGTCCGGACCCGCCGCGCGGTTCGACCTCACGCCGCGGCTACGGATGGTCGCGCCCGGGCCTGTCGTCGCTTGATCCCGGCACCGAAATCCCATATCGAAATTGAAATTGCGATTTCAAAAATCGCGGCATCCGGTGCGAATGATACGCCGGGACGGGTACGATCCACCGACGCCGGATCGCACGCGACGGGGTCGCCGGTCGCGTCTGTCGGATCGCATGGAGGACCGGTCATGGTGATGGAAACGGACGACGCTCGCCTCCTCGGCGCGGCTACCGCGGTCCCGCCGATCAAGCCGGCAGCATGCGCGTGCAACGGCTGCCATCCCGCCCCGGACGGCATGCGCTCCATTCAGAACGTGACCATCGCCTCGGATGGGCACGGCATCGAATATCGTCACAACAACAAACAATAACAAAGCTTTGGAGGGATAGGGATGGACAAGGGAGCTGTCGCGGACGGCACGATGCAGCCTGTTTCTCGTCCTCGCGAGACCCGGAAGGCCTCGCCGTCCAATCCGGTCAAGGATCTGCCCGACGTCCTGTGCCTCGGCGATTTCGAGGCGCATGCCAGGCGCCGGCTGCCTCGGCCACTCTTCGGCTACATCGCCGGCGCGAGCGAGACCAATGCGTCGCTCGCGCATAACAGCGGCTCGTACCGGCACTACGGCTTCAGGCCCCGCGTCCTGACAGACGTGTCGCGGCGAAGCCAGCGCCGATCCCTGCTCGGCAGGGACTACGCCGCTCCGTTCGGGATCTCGCCGATGGGCATCAGCGCCCTGATGGCGTATCGGGGCGACCTGGTCCTGGCGCAGGCCGCGGAAGCCGCGCAGATCCCGATGATCATGAGCGGGTCGTCGCTCATCCGCCTCGAGGAGGTCGCGGCGGCCGCCCCGTCGTCGTGGTTCCAGGCCTACTTGCCCGGAGAACCGGACCGGATCGACGCGCTCGTCGACCGCGTCGCGGCCGCAGGCTTCGGCACGCTGGTCCTCACCGTCGACACGGCGACGCTCGCCAACCGGGAGAACAACATCCGTGCCGGATTCTCGACGCCGCTGCGGCCGAGCCTCCGGCTGGCCTGGGAGGGCGTGTCGCACCCGGTCTGGACGGTCGGGACGTTCCTGCGCACGCTCGTCCACCACGGCGTGCCGCATTTCGAGAACTCCTACGCGACGCGCGGCGCACCGATCGTCGCGCGATCAGTGATGCGCGATTTCGGCAAGCGCGATCACCTCAACTGGGAGCACCTCGCGCGCATCCGCGCGCGCTGGTCCGGCAAGCTCGTGGTCAAGGGCATCATCCGCGCGGACGACGCGCGGGCGGCCGTGGACTGCGGGGCGGACGGCATCGTCGTCTCGAACCACGGCGGGCGTCAGCTCGACGGGACCATGGCTCCCCTCGACGCCCTGCCATCCGTGGTCGAGGCGCTCGACGGGCGGGCCGCCATCATGATCGACGGCGGGATCACCCGAGGAACGGACGTGTTGAAGGCCCTGGCGCTCGGGGCCGACTTCGTGTTCGTCGGCCGGCCGTTCCTCTATGCCGCCTCGGCCTTCGGCAGGCGGGGCGTGAACCGCGCCATCGCCCTCCTCAAGGAAGAAATCCACCGCGACATGGCGCTGCTCGGGATCAACAGCCTGTCCGAGCTGGATGACAGCTTTCTGTGGCGGAGCGATCGACCGCTCTCCCCAGGTTGACAAGGACCGTCCACGCCATGGCGCCGGCGTCCGCGGGCGACATGAACGGCGGTTCGGCGCAGAGAACACGAAAGTCGCGAAGAACGGGATCGGTGCCGATCCACGGCCCGACACGTCACACGTCAACATGCCGGACCATGCCGATCGTCGACGGACCGATAGGATACCGAGTTCGAGGAGGAACGCGATGGTTGTGGGACTGAAATACCTGCTCGCGACAGGTCTGGCCCTCGCGCCGCTAGCCGCGGCGCCGGCTCTGGCCAGGACGATGATGTACATCTCGAACTCGGTCGACGGTGACATCGACGTCTTCACGATGGATCCCGTCGGCGGGGCCTTGACCCCGCAGGCAAAGACCCCCGCTGCCAAGATCGTGATGCCGTTGGCGGTCTCGCCGGACAAGCATCACCTCTACGCGGTCGTCCGGTCGGATCCGACCCGCGTCCTGACCTACGCCATCGACGGCCAATCCGGCGCTCTGGCGAAGGTGGCCGAGGCATCCTTGCCGGGCAGCATGCCCTACGTGGCGACGGACCGCGCCGGCCATTTCCTGTTCACCGCGTCGTATGCCGGCAACAAGGTCGCGGTCAGCCCGATCGACGACGACGGCAAGGTCACCCGCGACGCGATCCAGGTCGTGCCGACCGGCAACAACGCGCATGCCATCCAGGCCGACCGCACCAACCGGTTCGTCTTCGCCAGCAATCTGGGAAGCGACCAGATCGTCCAGTTCCGGTTCGACGCCGCGACCGGAGCCCTGACTCCCAACGATCCCCCGATCGTCAAGACGACGCCTGGCGAAGGACCGCGCCACTTCGTCTTCTCACCGGACAATCGCTTCGTCTACGTGCTGCACGAACTAGCCGGAACGGTGGCCCAGTTCGCCCTGGACCAGGAGCGCGGAACCTTGACGCCGATGGGGACCGTCGAGTCGGTCCCGCCCGAATCCAACCTCGTTCGCGGCGTCGTTCAAGGTCCCATCACGGCGGCACGTCTGGCCGCCCGCGCCGAGGCACCTCCGGCGGACGCAAAGCGCGCGATGTCGGCCGCGGATATCCAGATGACGCCGGACGGACGCTTCCTCTACACGACGGAGAGAACGAGCAGCAAGCTCGCGATGTTCTCGGTCGATCCGGCGACCGGCAAGCTTCGTTATCTCGGGAATGTCTCCACGGCATCGCAGCCGCGGGGCATCAAGATCGACCCACGGGGACGCTTCCTCGTCGCCTCGGGGGAGAAGTCGAACGTGGTCGTCGTCCACCGGATCGATCAGGAGACCGGCCGCCTGTCGGAAGTCGGCCGTTACCCCGGCGGCGAGGGAGCCAACTGGGTGGAGATCGTCGATCTCCCTTGACAGGCCGGGGCAGGAACCATTCGGGCTCACGCGAGCCTGGAACGGCAAAGATTCGGCAAGGTGACCGAACATGACCCGGACTTGTCTTGTGGATCTCGACCGCCCGGCAGCAGCAGAGCCGTGCGGAATCATTCGGCGCAAGAACGAGGGTGAAGCATGACCGCCGACATCGACCCGACCCGGATCATCGCACCGCCGCATCTGGAGGTACGCCTGGATTGGCTCGCCTCACGGCAGGAGCTGCCGATCGAACCGGCGCGCGAGATCGTGGACGCGCATCATCACCTGTGGGACCGGCCGCAAACGAGCGGTCGTTACCTACTGCCCGAATTGCTGTCGGATATCGCGCATTCCGGGCACCGCATCACCCGAACCGTCTACGTGCAAGCCCGATCGATGTACCGGGTAGACGGCCCGGAGGAGTTGCGTCCCGTAGGAGAGGTCGCGTTCGCCAGCTCCGTCGCCCGGGAGGCGGCGAGCGGCCCCGTTCAGGCCTGCGCCGCCATCGTCGGCTCGGCCGACCTGACCTTGGGCGATGCGGTCGCCCCGGTCTTGGACGCGCTCGCCGAAGCGGGGGAGGGCCGTCTGCGTGGAATCCGAATGCCGGTGGCCTGGCATGACGATCCGGAGGTCCGGTCCAGCATCGTGTTGCCGCCCCGCGGCCTGATGCACGACCCTCGCTTCCGGAGCGGCGCCCGGCGCGTGGCCGAAGCCGGGCTGAGCCTGGACGTGTGGGCCTACCACACCCAGCTCGACGAGATCGCCGACCTGGCTGCCTCCGTGCCCGAATTGCTGGTCGTCGTGAACCATGCGGGCGGACCGGTCGGCACCGGTCGGCACGCTGGACGCCCGGACGATGTCTTCGCGGAGTGGCGCGCCGGCATGCAGCGTCTGTCCGAGCGACCCAACATCCGCATGAAGCTCGGCGGGCTGGCGATGCAGGTCAGCGGATTCCGCTTCCACGAGGCTGCCCTGCCGCCGTCCTCCGAGGAACTCGCGCAGGCCTGGCGGCCGTTCGTGGACACCTGCATCGCCCTGTTCAAGCCCACCCGCTGCCTGTTCGAGAGCAACTTTCCCGTGGACAAGGGCATGGCCAGCTATGGCTGCGTCTGGAACGCGTTCAAGCGTCTGGCTACCGGCTATTCGGAGGCCGAGAAGGCGGCCTTGTTCGCCGGGACGGCGTGCGATGTGTACCGGATTTCGCGTGAGGCGGAATAGATCATCGCTGTGATCGCGTCAGCGCAGTAAAAGTTTTATGAGATACACTTGTTCGACCCGGCCTGCATCCGGTCTCCGAGGGGCCGTTACCTGCAGGAGAGGGTAAAACGTGCCCGCGCCGTGCGGGTCACGCAAGCCTCATCCGCTTCCGCCGGAGCTATCCACCAACGGCCAGGGCGCGAGTTCCTCCGAGGCGACGGCCGAAAACCGTGGGGCCGGCCCATGTCGCATCGCGGTTTGCAACAGCATTTCGTCGTGGTCGCCTCTGGCGACCATCTCACAAATAAACAGACTGTAGGGAGGAACCGATGACTGTCGTTCCAGCATCCGCGCTCGAAGCAACCACGATGCGGAAAGTCGCGTGGCGCATCATTCCGTTTCTCATGGTCAGTTACATCATCTCCTACATCGACCGTGTGAATGCAGGTTTTGCCGCCCTGGAGATGAACCATGATCTCGGGCTGACATCGGCGCAGTTCGGCCTTGGCGCGGGAATATTCTTCGTCTCGTACGTGCTGTTCGAGGTTCCCAGCAATCTCGCCATGGTGAAGCTGGGATCTCCCCGGCTTTGGCTCGCGCGCATCATGATCACCTGGGGCATGGTCGCCATCGGTATGGCGTTCATCGTCGGACCATATTCGTTCTACTCGGTTCGCTTCCTGCTCGGCGCGGCGGAAGCCGGGTTCTTCCCGGGCGTTATCCTCTATCTGACCTACTGGTTCCCGTCCGCGTATCGCGCCCGCATGGTCGCGCTGTTCAGCGTCTCGATTCCCCTGTCCGGCTTGATCGGCTCGCCCCTGTCGGGCGCCCTGCTGCAGCTCGACGGCAGCCTTGGGCTACGGGGATGGCAGTGGCTGTTCATCGTCGAAGCCATTCCGGCCGTGATCCTGGGGCTCATCGCGCTGGTGTTCCTGTCGGACAGACCCGAGAAGGCGCGCTGGCTCGCACCCGCCGAACGGGACTGGCTCAATGAACAACTCGCGCTCGAAGCGTCGCGCACGCCGAGGTCCGAACATCCCCGGTTGCGCGACGCCCTGTTCAACAAGACCGTGCTGATCCTCGCTCTGGCTTACTGTGGAACCGCGGGCACCAGCCAGGGCCTGTCGGTCTGGACGCCGCAGATGATCAAGACCTTCGGGCTGACCAATTTCCAGGTCGGGCTGGTGAACGGCATTCCCTTCGCGATCGCGTCCATCGCGATGGTGGTGTGGGCGCGCCGCTCGGACCGGACCCGGGAGCGTGTGTGGCACACGGCTCTTCCCGTCGGCTTGTCGGCCGCGGCGCTCGGCTGTGCCTCCCTGGCCGGCGGTTCGGTCGGCGTGTTCCTGGTGATCCTGTCCCTGGCGCTCGTCGGCACCTACTCCATGAAGGGCCCGTTCTGGGGTCTGGCGACGGAACGGCTGTCGGCGCGGGACGCGGCGGCCGGCATCGCGATGATCAATGCGCTCGGAAGCGCCGTCCCGTTATTCGGCAACGTCCTCATCGGCACCATCAAGGACGCGACCGGAAGCTTTGCACTCGCCGTCCTGCCGCTCGTCGCGCTCTCGGCGGTTGGGGCTGTCACCGTGGTCTTGAGCGCCAGGACGGAGTCGGCCGGGGCCCCGGAGGGGGCCCATACGGGGGCTTGAACGCGCGATCCGGCCACGAGCCTGACGCTCTTTTCGACCAAGTGGCCGCCGGTTGGGTGACGACAATGCGGCAACAATCAAAGACTTGGAGCCGTGCCCGATTGCAATGTGATCGAGCGCCGCTCTGGATACTTATTTTAAATATCTGCGCCCAATTCCGTCGACAGTCGCTCGGCGGCCTCGCGAAGCCGTGGCGCGAGGGTATCAGCCCGTTCCTTGGTGAGGCGCGAGGATGGGCCCGACAGGGCCAGTGCCCCGATCAGCCTGCGCCCGGCGCCGAAGACCGGCATCGCCAGGGAGGCGACGTGCGGGTCGGTGACGCCCGAGGTGTAGAAGGGAAGCTCCCGATCTCCCGGCGGGTCCACCCGATCGCCGAAGGTCGCCAGCACCTGGGCGATCGCCGACTGATCCATCGGCCGCATGTCGCCCGGCCGCACGTTCATCCGCAGGGGGTAGGGCGAGTCGGCCCGGAACAGGCACAGGCGCTGGTTGCCGCGGCGGATGTAGAACGACGCCGTCTCCATCGACTCGGCGGCCAGGCGCTCCAGCACCGGGACGACCCGCTGCTCCAGCGCGAAGGATTGCTGGTAGACCGAACCGATCCGCGCCGCCTCGACGCCGAGGCGATAGCGCCCGTCATCCAGCCGCTCGATGAAGCCGAACTTCTCGAGCGAGATGCACAGCCGCATGATGGTGCTCTTCACGAGTTCCGTGCGCCGGGCGATTTCCGTCAGCTCGAGCGCGTCGTCGCCGCGCTGGAACGCGGCCAGGATGGTCAGCACCCGCTCGGCCGACGCGACGCCTTCGAGCTTGGGTCTCGGTCGGGCCTCTTTCGACATGCTCTCGCGCTCGCTCATGGTCCGCCGATGCGGCTGCCTCCCCTAGAGCATCGCCCGAGCACGGCGCAATCCGGTGATGCGCTAGGTCATTGATTTCCGCGCCTTTTTCTCAGCCAAGCGGCATGCGGCGTGGCGGGACGCGTCAGGCAGGCCGCCCCGGTGGCGGCTATCCCTGCGGCTTCCGGGAGGCCGTGAGCGAGCACCGGACGCTTGACCCGACCGGGCGACGCCTCTATTGAAAACGAAACGACGTTGCAAAATATCAGGGAGCAGGCGTCATGACGCGGGCAGGATCGGCGCAGCCGGCATTCGCATCACCCTCCGTGGTCGACGGGCAGACCGGTCGCCGCGAGGGGATGCGGCGCGTCCTGCCGGTCCCGTCCGTCCGCTGCGCGCGCCGCGGCCGCGCCGGCCTGCGGGTCGAACGAGCCTGACGATCGCCTCACCGGCTCGCCGGGTCTGAGCCCGATCTACCGACACCCGCTCACCCAAGATCCAGACGCCAAGGTCCGATCATCATGATCCCGCGCCTGACCTCCGCTCCCGAGACGGCATCGCTCTCCGCAGCCTTCTGCGCCGAGCTGCGGGCGCGGGGCTTTGCCGGCGATCTGTCGCTGTCGCGCGCCGACCGCACCGTGCTGGCGACCGACAACTCGATCTACCAGCTCACCCCGCAAGCCATCGCCTTCCCGCGCGACCGCGACGACCTCGTGCGGATCGCCAAGCTCCTGGCCGAGGATCGCTTCGCCGAGGTGCGGATCGCACCCCGGGGCGGTGGCACCGGCACCAACGGCCAGTCCCTCACCGACGGAATCGTGGTCGACCTGTCGCGGCACATGAACCGCATCCTGGCCATCGATCCCGAGGCCCGCACGGTCCGGGTCGAGGCCGGCGTGGTGAAGGACCAGCTCAACGCGGCGCTCAAAGTCCACGGGCTGTTCTTCGCCCCCGAGCTCTCGACCTCGAACCGCGCCACGATCGGCGGCATGGTCTCGACCGACGCCTGCGGCCAGGGCTCCTGCCTCTACGGCAAGACCCGCGACCACGTGCTGGCGCTGACCACGATCCTCTCCGACGGCACGGTCTGGCACTCCGAATCCCTCGACGCGGCCGGGCTCGCGGCGGTGCAGGCGCGGCCCGACCGGGCCGGGGCGATCCACCGCGAGGTCGACCGGATCCAGCGCGAGAATGCCGCGCTGATCGCCGAGATTTTCCCGCCCCTCAACCGCTGCCTGACCGGCTACGACCTCGCCCACATCCGGCGTTCCGACGGGCGCTTCGACCTCAACGCCGTCCTGTGCGGCTCGGAAGGCACGCTAGGGTTCCTGGCCGAGGCGACGCTCGCCGTCCTGCCGCTGCCGAGCCACGTGGCGCTCGTCAACCTGCGCTACGGCAGCTTCGACGCGGCGTTGCGCGACGCGCGGGCGCTCAGCAGCCTCGCGCCGGCGTCGATCGAGACGGTCGATTCCAAGGTGCTGGCACTGGCCCAGGGCGATTCGATCTGGGACGGCGTCGCCGCCTTCTTCCCCGAGGACGCGGGCGAGCGGGCGCGCGGCGTCAACCTCGTCGAGTTCGTCGGCGACAGCGAGGCCGCGGTTGAAGCAGCGCTCGCCCGCCTGACGGCCATGCTCGACGGAGACGGACCGGAGGCGGGGCGGCGCGGCTACACGGTGGCGCGGGGCGAGGCCGATGTCGGCCGGATCTGGACCATGCGCAAGAAGGCGGTCGGCCTTCTCGGCAACCAGAAGGGCGAGGCGCGTCCGATCGCCTTCGTCGAAGATACCGCGGTCCCGCCGGAGAACCTCGCCGATTTCATCGCCGAGTTCCGGGCGGCCCTCGACCGGCGCGACCTCGATTACGGCATGTTCGGCCACGTCGATGCCGGCGTCCTGCATGTCCGGCCGACGATCGACATGAAGGCGCCGGGCGCCGAGGGCCTTGTGCGCGCGGTCACCGAGGAGGTGGTCGGGCTGACGCGGAAATACGGCGGGCTGCTCTGGGGCGAGCACGGCAAGGGCGTGCGCTCGGAGTTCTCGCCCCGGTTCTTCGGCCCGCTCTATCCCGCGCTCCAGGCGGTGAAGGCCGTCTTCGACCCGAGGAACCAGTTCAACGCCGGCAAGATCGCGGCACCGGCGGGCGGGCAACTGCTCACGGTGGACGGCGTGCCGACGAAGGGCGACCGCGACCGGGCGATCCCGGCCGAGGTGCGGGCCGGTTACGACGAGGCCCTGCACTGCAACGGCAACGGCGCCTGCTATTCCTGGGACCCGGACGAGGCGATGTGCCCGTCCTGGAAGGGCACGCGCGAGCGCCGGCACTCGCCCAAGGGCCGCGCCCAGCTGATGCGCGAGTGGCTGCGGCGGCTCGCCGTGCAAGGGGTCGACCCGCTGGCGGAGGCGCGGGCGTCACGGTCCCGGGCGGGCTGGCTCGGGTTTCCCGCCCGCCTCGCCGCGACGTTGCGCCGGCGCGACGACGACTTCTCGCACGAGGTCCATGAGGCGATGGCCGGGTGCCTCGCCTGCAAGTCCTGCACGGGCTTGTGCCCGATCAAGGTCGACGTCCCGACCTTCCGGGCGAAGTTCCTGGAACTCTATCACGGCCGCTACCTGCGGCCCCTGCGCCACCACGCCATCGCGGCCCTGGAGCCGCTGGCGCCCTGGCTCGCCAAGGCCCCGCGCCTCGTCAACGCGGCGATGCGGCTCGGAGCGGGGAGGGCGGTCGGCCTCGTCCATGCGCCGAACTTGTCCGGGATCGATCTCGGGCGTGAGACGGCGCGGCGCGGCGTCGCCTTGGCCGAGCCGGACGCTCTGGCGCGGCTCTCGCCGGCCGAGCGGCTGTCGAGCGTGATCGTGGTGCAGGACGCCTTCACCAGCCACTACGACACGCCGGTCCTGCTGGCCCTCCTCGACCTGCTGATGAGCTTAGGGATCCGGCCCTGGCTCGCGCCGTTCCGCCCCAACGGCAAGCCGCTGCACGTCCACGGCTTCCTCGGGGAATTCGAGAGGGTCGCTGCCCGCAATGTCGAGGATCTCGGCCGGCTCGCCGCGACCGGCGTGCCCCTCATCGGCCTCGACCCGTCGATGACCCTGACCTACCGCTCCGAGTACAAGCAGGCGCTGCCGGGGCGCGACCTGCCGCGGGTCGCGCTGGTGCAGGAATGGCTCGCCGCGCGCCTCGATACGCGCGCCGCCGCGGCGGACGGCGAGCCCTACCGGCTGCTGCCGCACTGCACCGAGCGGGCGACGGCGCAACCCGCCGTGGCGGCCTGGACGCAGGTCTTCCGGGCCTTCGGGTTGAACCTCGCCGTGCTGCCCTCGGGCTGCTGCGGCATGGCCGGCACCTACGGCCACGAGGCCGAGAACCGGGCGACCTCCGAGCGCATCTACGGCCTCAGCTGGGCGAAGCCCGTGGCCGAGAGCGGCCGGACCGGCCGCCTCCTCGCCGACGGCTATTCGTGCCGCTCGCAAGTGAAGATCGTCGACGCCGTGCGGCTGCCGCACCCGGTCGAGATCCTGCGCGACCACCTCGCGAAACCAATCCCCGCGCCCCGCCTCGGCCCGGCGCGCCATTCCGAGACCATCTGAGACAGGAGACCATCATGGCAGAGCGCACGCAATTCCGGTTTGGCCTCGTCGGCTACGGCGAGATCGGCAGCACCCTCGGCGCCGGCCTGCGCGGCGCCGGCCTCGAGCGCATCACCTGCTACGACAAGTACGCCTTCGACGGGCCCTATGCCGACCTGATCCAGGGCCGGGCGCGGGAGGCCGGGGTCACGCTCGTGCGCTCGAACGCCGAACTCGCCGAGGCCGCCGACCTGATCGTCAGCGTGACGCCGGGCGTCGCCTCGCTCGAGAGCGCCGAGGCCTTCGCGCCGGTGCTGACGGGCCGCCACACCTTCCTCGACTTCGCCTCGGCGACCCCGAAGGTGAAGCAGGGCGTCGCCGCGCGCCTCGCGGCCACCGGGGCGCTCCTCGGCGACGGCGCGATCGAGGGCACGCCGCTGCACGGCTACTCGATGCGGATGCTGTCGAGCGGCCCGGCCGGCGAGCGGGTGCGCGACCTGCTGGTGCCCTGGGGGATGCAGATCGCCTTCATGGGCCCGGCGCTCGGCACGGCGTCCGGCATCAAGATCCTGCGCTCGGTGCTCATCAAGGGCATCGAGGCCTTGCACGACGAGATGCTGCTCGCCGCGCGCCAGTACGGCATCGACGAGGTCGTGCTCGCCTCGGCTTCCAAGACCCTGGACCGTCCCTGGATGGACACGGTGAAGAGCCTGACCCCGTCGGGCGTCATCCACGCCAAGCGCCGGGCCGAGGAGCTGGAGATGTCGGCCGAGGCGGTCGCCGATTCCGGCGTCGAGCCGATCATGGCCCGGGCCATCGCCCAGCGCCTGCGCTGGAAGGCGAGCCTGGAGCTGAAGGACCATTTCAAGGGCGTCGTGCCGGCCACCTACCAGGAGGCGCTGGAGGCGATGGCGGAGAAGGCGGGGTTGAAGCCTGCCCGTCAAGCGTGAGCAACCGTTCGCTCAAGCATCTGACGCATCAGTACAGTTCGTCCAAATCCCTCACCTCATCCTGAGGTGTCAGTCGATCAAAGATCGACTGAACTCGAAGGAGGGTTCCAGAGACCGCTGAGATTTCTGGAGCCCTCCTTCGAGGCTCCCTCCGGTCGCACCTCAGGATGAGGTGGTGAGTTGGATGAGCAAAGCATCGATAACCCGAAGAACACCGGAATAGTCCCATGTCCATCGGCTTCAAGATCCATTCCCGCACCCGCACCGTCGACGCCGCTACGGTCGAGAGGTTCAAGGCCATCGCGGTCGCCAACATCAGCGACTCGATGGGGCGCATGACCCATGGCGGGCCGCGGCTGCGGCCGATGCATGCCGGCGGCGTGCTCTGCGGTGTCGCCATGACCGTCAAGGCGCGCCCGGGCGACAACCTCATGGTCCATGCCGCCCTCAACCGCGTGAAGCCGGGCGACGTCATCGTCGTCGACGCCGGCAGCGACCTGACCAACGCGATCGTCGGCGAGCTCATGCTCTCGCATGCCCAGCAGGTCGGCTGTGCGGGCATGATCATCAACGGCGCCGTCCGCGACTCCGGTTGGATCAAGGCGAATTCTTTCCCGGTCTACGCCGCCGGGGTGACCCATCGCGGCCCGTACAAGAGCGGTCCCGGCGAGGTGAACTGCACGATCGCCATCGACGGGATGGTAATCGAGCCCGGCGACCTGATCGTCGGTGACGACGATGGCTTCGTCTGCGTGCCGTACGACCTCACGGAAACGGTCTTCGCTGCGGCCGACAAGAAGCAGCAGGGCGAGGCCAAGACCATGGCGGCGATCAAGGCCGGCACCGTCGACCGGTCCTGGGTCGAGCGCGAGCTCGAGAAGGCCGGCTGCGAAGGCATCTGAACGACGCACGAAACCAAGAATCGGGAGGACGGGACGTGAGCGCCGCAACAGACGAGCCGCAGACCCTTGAGGCAACGACCATGCGCCGGGTAATCCTGCGCCTCGTGCCGTTCCTGATGGTCTGCTACTTCTTCGCCCTGCTCGACCGGGTGAACGTGGGCTTCGCCGCCCTGCAGATGAACCACGATCTCGGGCTCACCCCGGCGATGTTCGGCTTCGCCGCGAGCCTGTTCTTCGTCTCGTACTTCCTGGTCGAGGTGCCGAGCAACCTGGCCTTGCAGAAGGTCGGGGCGCGGCGCTGGATCGCCCGGATCATGATCACCTGGGGCTGCGTCACCATGGCGATGGCCCTGGTGACCGGGCCGCACTCGCTCTACGCGATGCGGTTCATCCTGGGGGCGGCGGAGGCCGGGTTCTTCCCCGGCGCGATCCTCTACCTCACCTACTGGCTGCCGAGCCGGTACCGGGCCCGGGTGCTCGCCACCTTCACGGTCTCGATCCCGCTCGCGACCTTCCTCGGCTCGCCGCTCTCGGTCTCGCTGCTCGAACTCGACGGTCTCCTCGGCCTGCGCGGCTGGCAGTGGCTGTTCGTGCTGGAGGGCCTGCCGACGGTGCTGCTCGGCATCGCCTGCCTGTTCGTGCTGACCGACAAGCCGAAGGACGCGACCTGGCTCGCGCCCGAGCAGCGGGCCTGGCTGGTCGGCCGCCTCGCCGAGGAGGCGGCGGGCAAGACCCCGGTCGGCCACCTCTCGCTCTGGGCGCTGGCGCGCAACAAGTACTTCCTCACCATGGCGCTGGTCTGCGCCGGGGCCTCGGCCACCGGCAGCACGCTCTCGGTCTGGCAGCCGCAGATCATCAAGGCGTTCGGGCTCACCAACCTCCAGACCGGCTTCGTCAACTCGGTGCCCTACGGCATCGCCACGGTGCTGATGATCCTGTGGGGCCGCCACTCGGACCGCCAGGCCGAGCGCACCTGGCACACCGCGATCCCGCTGCTGCTCGCCGGCTGCGGCCTCGCCTTCCTCAACCTCGCGGGCGGCCTGCCCCTGACGATCGTCGCGGTGTCCTGCGCGCTGGTGGGCGCCTACGCCTTCAAGGGGCCGTTCTGGGCGCTCTCCTCCGGCTGGCTCTCGGCCGGGACGCTGGCGGCGGGGCTCGCCGGCATCAACGCCATCGCCAACCTAATCGGCGGCGGCCTGATGGTGAACGTCGTCGGCCTGGTGAAGACCGCGACCGGCAGCTTCGCCCTCGGGCTCCTGCCGGTGGCGCTCCTCGACCTGGCCGCCGCGGTCAGCGTCGTGATGATCAGCCGCTCGCACGCCCGCACCGTGCGGGCGCAGGCGGTCCCGGCCTGATCCCGACGCTCGCGAGGCCCCCGATGTACTTCTCTCCCCCGCCTTCCGTCACCGCCGAGATCTTCACCCGCCTGCCGGACCGCTACCGCGTACGAAAGCCCACCGCCTGGGCCACCGCCAACCGGGGCGGCGAGGCGATCGATTCCTTCCTCGAAGGACCGGTCTTCGACCGCCAGGGCCGGCTCTACGTCACCGACATCCCGCACGGGCGCATCTTCCGGATCGCCCCGGACGGGACCTGGGACCTCGTCGCCGAGTATGACGGCTGGCCGAACGGGCTGAAGATCCACCAGGACGGGCGGATCTTCATCACCTGCTACAAAAACGGCCTCATGCTGCTCGATCCCGATACGGGATCGGTGACGCCGTTCCTCGAGACCGCCGGCTCGGAAGGATTCCGGGGCGTCAACGACCTCACCTTCGCGGCCAACGGCGACCTCTACTTCACCGACCAGGGCCAGACCGGCCTCCAGGACCCGACGGGCCGTGTCTACCGCCTGCGCCCCTCCGGCGAGCTGACCTGCCTGATCGACACCGTGCCGAGCCCCAACGGCATCGTGATCGACACCGCCATGAAGAGCCTGTTCGTCGCCGTGACCCGGGCGCAGCAGATCTGGCGCATCCCGCTCTCCACCAGCGGGCTGGTCTCGAAGGTCGGGGTGTTCGCGCAGCTCCATGGCGGGATGGGCGGGCCGGACGGCATCGCGCTCGACGAGGAGGGCTGCCTGATCGTCGCCCATACCGGCTTCGGCTCGATCTGGCGCCTGTCGCCGGTGGCCGAGCCGCTGCTGCGGGTGAAGTCGCCCGCCGGCTTCTCGACCACCAACGTCGCGTATGGCGGCCCGGACCGAAAGACCCTGTTCATCACCGAATCGGCCACAGGCAGCATCCTGACCGCGCCGATGCCGGCTCCCGGCCAGCCCCTCTTCTCCCACGCCTGAGAGTGTCGATGAGCACGATGACGCGGCGCGACCACCTCGCGCTACTGGCGACCGGATCCGTTGCGGCCGGGTTCGCCCTCGGCGGCACGCCGGCTGCGGCCCAGGCCGTGCGCTGGTCCAGCGGCACCGAGAAGCCCCGGATCACGGTCCCGGCGAACGCCACCGATTGCCACCACCACATCTACGATGCCCGCTTCCCCCCGGCGCCGGCCGCGACCCTGCGGCCGCCGGATGCGAGCATCGAGGATTACCGCGCGCTCCAGCGCCGGCTCGGCCTCACCCGCAACGTCGTGGTGCAGCCCTCGACCTACGGCACCGACAACCGATTGCTGGTGGAATCGGTGAAGGCCTTCGGGCCGAGCGCCCGCGGCGTCGCGATGCTCGATGCGAGTGTCACCGCCGACGAGCTGCGCCGCCTCGACGAGGCCGGCATCCGCGGCGTGCGCTTCGGGACGCGGCTGCCGGGTGGCGCGCCGATCACTGATCTGGAGCCCGTTGCCCGCAAGATCGCCGATCTCGGTTGGCACATCCAGCTCGTTTCCGAGGGCGAGAAGATCGTCGAGCTGCGCGACGCGCTCGATCGGCTGCCGGTCCCGGTGGTGTTCGACCACATGGGCCATCTGCCCGAGCCTGCCGGCCCCGACCATTCGGCCTTCCGGGTGATCGCCGACCTGATCGCGAACCGGGGCGCCTGGGTGAAGCTCACCGGCGCCTACATCATGTCGAAGTCCGGCCCGCCGCTTTACGCCGATCGCGGCCGGCTGGCGCGCGCCTTCGTCGCGCTCGCGCCCGAGCGGCTGGTCTGGGGCACCGACTGGCCGCACCCGACCGCGCCGGCCGAGGGCAAGCCGGACGATGCCGGCCTCCTCGGCCTCCTGGCGGAGTGGGCGCCCGATCCTGCCGTGCAGGCCAAGATCCTCGTCTCGAACCCGGCCCGGCTCTACGGATTCTGACGGGTTCTCGGACGAAGCGGCGCAATAAAGACAAGTCGCAGGATTCCCTCTCCCGCACGGGAGAGGGGTGCTGCGCTCAATCTCCAAACGGCAGAGAAGAACAGGAGGGAGGTCACCATGACGGCTGTGTTCAATCCGTCGCGACGCGACATGCTAAAGACCGCCGGCGCTCTGGCCGCCGCCACCTTGCCCATCGGCGATGCCCTCGCCCAGATCGCCGTGCCGTTCTCGGCCGGCACCGAGCCGCCGAAGTCCGCGGTGCCGGCCCACGCCTGCGACTCTCACATCCACATCTTCTCGACGCGCTTTCCCGCCTCGCCGCACTGGAAGGGCCAGCCGGTCGCCGACAGCGACGTCGCGGCCTACCGCCTGTTCCAGCAGCGGATCGGGACCAGCCGCACGGTCGTCGTCACCCCGTCGACCTACGGCATCGACAACCGCGCCACCCTCGACGGCGTGGCGCAGCTCGGCGCCTCCGCCCGCGCCGTCGTGGTCGTCGATCTCGACGTCACCCAGGCCGAGCTCAAGGACATGGCCGCACGGGGCGCGGTCGGCATCCGGGTCAACTTCGTGACCCCGCAATCCTGGGGCGTCACCACGGCGGAGCGGCTGGAGGCGATGGCCCGGAAGGTCCAGCCTCTCGGCTGGCACGTCCAGGTCTACATGACCGGCGACCAGATCGCCGACCATGCCGAGGTGCTGGCGCGGTTGCCGACCCCGCTCGTCATCGACCACCTCGCCCGCCTGCTGCCCGGGCAGGGGCTGAACCACCGCGCCGTCCCGGTCGTCCGCAAGCTTCTCGACGGCGGGCGGACCTGGATGAAGCTGTCGGCCGCCTATCTCAACACCACGAGCGGGCCGCCGGACTACGCGGATGCCACCGGGGTTGCCAGGCTCTTCGCGAAGGCGGCGCCGGAGCGGATGGTCTGGGGCAGCGACTGGCCGCATCGCGGCGAGAAGCACATGCCGGACGATGCCGGCCTGTTCGATCTCCTCGCCGAGTGGGCGCCGAGCGAGGCCGCCCGGCGGCGCATCCTCGTCGACAACCCGTCAGTGCTCTACGGCTTCGGCAAGCCCTAAATGGCGAGCCTTTGTCGGAACTTGGGCTCCTGAATCGCGTGCCCCGAGGTGATCGGTGTCGGGCCGATACCGAAGTCAACTGTGAGCTTCGGCTATGGAAATTCATTCAGGGCTCGGTAACGTCCGAGCGTAAGGCGCGCAGCCGACTAATTTTGAAGATCCGCTCCCGAGGGGCAAGCACCCATTCCGGCCGCGATCGTCGAAGGTCTGGAACTGTCGGGATGCCGACGTGTGTTTTGCAACCATCGCACGGCTACCTTCTACCTCCTTCTATCAGCCAGCCGCAGCAGCTCGTAAGTCCGTAAAGGGTATGTTTTGGTACGCCACCTGTTCAAATGTGCGCTGAGCCGTGACGAAGACGAGCTCAAATGACATAAGATAATATTAACATCACAGACGCTGTCCATCAATACATAATAATTTTTTGATATAACTCGGATCACGACTCGTAGCTATAGCGTAGGAATTTTCTCGATTTCCCTCTTCATCGCACGAACGTCATACTCGCCATATCCATCCCCAACAGAGCGATGCGCGTGTCCAGTGCTCGCATCAGTCACATCGCCAGCAAGCCCATGATTCCGCGCAAGGGTTTTAAAGCGGTGCCGCCATGAGTGATTCGGGGCGAGGCGTGGATCGGTCAGGCCGAGCCCGCGTACCCATCGACCGAGGATCTTGGTGCCGTTGCCGCCGCGCTTGCCGAACTTGTCCGGCGGCAAATCTGGGAACAACGGCCCAGCCTTCTGGCGGCGTACAAAATCGAGGAAGCCGGCCGCGATGAGCGCGGAGTGCAGTGGCACCGTCCGCTCCGAGCCGACATTCTTCAGCGACCCGGCCTCGGCATCGAAGTGCATGACGGGGATTCCGTCGACCTCGCTGATATCCTGGACGCGAAGCTGGCATACCTCCGACAGCCGCGCACCCGAGTAGGCGCAGACGAGTGGCACCCACCGCTTCACGGGATCGCTCTCTGTGGCCGCCGCCTGCAGGATCTGGGCGGCCTCAGCGTCCTTGAAGCCACGCTTACCCTGACCCGGTTTCTGCTTGACGCTGATCGTGATCCGCTCGGCCGCATTGTCGGTGAGCCGGCGGTTGTCGACGCCCCATCGCAGAATCGCCCGAACGGGCGCCAAACGACTCTCGCGGATGGTTTTAGCGGCAAGCCCGGACCCGACGAGGCTGTTCTTCCAGGCGATCAGATCCTCACTCGTGACCCGGGCTGCGTCGCGATGCCCAAGAAATTCGGCGAGCTGCACCATCACGCGCTTCCAATCGTAAAGCGTCTTCTCGGCCGGTTTGCGCTCGGCGGCCCAGCCTTCCACGAGCTCATCGAACTCGACCTTCGAGGGCGAAGCCTTGGTGGCGGGCACAGAGGCTGCAGAGCGGGGTCGCACAGGCGGTGCTTCGTCACCCACATCGCCAAGCGCGAATCGCTCCAGGGTCAGGCTGGCGCGCTGGAGTGACGCCCCGACCGCCTTGGCGAGGGTGCGGCGACCGTCCTTGTCGACGACCAAGCCCTTCTTTTCGATGAGATGATCGGCCTGCTCGAAGCAGAGCACCTCCATCCCGTCCTCCCCGCGGTCGGCGTACTCGCCGTGGAGCACCTGATGAATCAGGTCCGGCCGACCCCACAGGCCGGCCCTCCTATTCCGCCACAGGCGCTCGAAGAGATCGGTCCGCCATGGGTTGCGGCTCGGATTGTCGCGGTGGAGGGCTATCCAGTCGTCGCGGACAGGGGAGGCGAGTTCGTGGGCCTCTCGCTCGCTCAGCGCCTTCGGGCCGGCCTCAAGCGCGGCCAGCCATTCATCAATTTCGTGGATCGCCTCGGGGTGCAGCCGGCGGGCTTCGTCGGGGTCCTTCGTCCCGAGGCTGACCATCACGGTCCACTTGCCGACCAGCGGGCGCAGGTGAGCTGGCACGCCCTTGCGAGCGTAGTAGACGCCGTTGTGGTGCTTCCAGGGACGGGCCATCGGCAGGGGCATTTGTACCACCCGTTTGTACCAAGCGGGCCGTACGAAACCGTTGCGGGACAGCAACTTACCGAAATGATTGAGCTTTTAGCAAGCCTGGCGGAGAGGGAGGGATTCGAACCCCCGATGGACTTGCGCCCATGCCGCATTTCGAGTGCGGTGCATTCAACCGCTCTGCCACCTCTCCGCGGCGGAACTCCCAATCAGAACAAGAAGCTGGCGTCGCCGCCGCTTTGTCCCTAAAGGTGTCCCTAACGGGCGTCCCTAGCCGGTGTCCCTACCGGGGCCGCTCGATGGCGTGCTTCTAGCGATACAAGGCTCCGATGTCCACCCCGAAACGTGCCCGAGGCGAACGCGACTACCTGAAGCTTCGTGGCAACCGTTGGTCGCTGCGATTCCAGTACCCGCCCGCCCTGCGGGAGAGCGCCTGCCTGTACTACGACCGCGAGGACTGGCCGAAGGAGGAGGAGCGGTCCCTCGGGACGAGCGATCGTCGCGAAGCCGAGGCGCTCGCCCAGCGGTACATCCTGCGCCACAAGGAGCTTCTCCTGTTTCACGCGGCGCGCACCGACGACGAGAAGTCGTGGGGCGAGTTCACGTCCGTCTGGCAGATGGAGCCGAACACGAAGAAGGTTCTCGCAGATGGAACGGTGTCGGTCGCGACGGAAGACACGATCATCCACATGCATCCGGACGGCCGGGTAACGCACGAACGGAACCGCCGACGAACCGTCATCCGGTTCGACGAGAACGCCGTCAGGAACGAGCCCGCCTTCCTCGAAGCGAAGAAGGCGAGGGAAGAGTTGCACAAGGTCGTCCGGAGGGACGTGGATGCCGAGATGTTGACGGCCTACGTCGAGGCCGCCGGGTTGAGCAAGGACGACCGCGCTCTGGCGGAACGCGGCCTCGTGCGCTTCAAGGAAGTCAACGGTGGCCGCACCATCGCGACCAGCGTCCGGTCCGACGTGACCAAGCTGATCGCGGCGGAGTTCGAGGCCCGCGGGCCGAACGGCGGCGAGCGCATCAAGAAGATGATCGCGTACCTCCGCGCGGCCGTGAACCACAACATCAGGAAGTCGGACGCCCCGCTGTACAAGGTCAACCTCTTCGAGGGGCACGACATCGCCACCAACGGCCTCCGCCGTCCGCCCTACAGCGAGGCCGATCTTCGCACCATCAAGGCGAATCGGTCCGCCTTCCGCGACGAGGAGTGGCTCCTCGTCACGTGGCACATCGCCTCGTCCGTTCGGCCAGTCGGCCTCGACAGCATCCGCAGCGACGAGATGACCGAGGAGGACGAGATCGACGCACACACGGGCGCGGTGGTCGCGCATCACGTGACGCGCTCGGTGATGATCGAGAGCGACAAGGACAACAAGCGGGGCGGAGCCGACTACGGCCAGCGACGGCTGCCCATCCCGCAAGCCGTTCTCGACGCCGTTAACTCGGAGGGCAAGCCGCTCCTTCCCCCGCGGATCGTCGGTCCGCTGTTCTCGACGCCGCTGGATCAGCTTCTCGTCGCCGTCAACTCGAAGCTGTTCGCGATCGGCGTCAACACGGAAGACGAGAGGGACGCGACGGGGCGGACGGTCAAGAAGGGCAAGAGCCTCTACAGCGGGCGGCACCGGGCGCGCGATCGGTTCCGGCAGATCAAGTGCGAAGAGGAGATGTCGAGGGCGATCATGGGTCACGCTCGCGGCCGGTCAGACAGCCATGGCTCCTACGGGCACGGCTTCACCATGTTCGCCATGAAGAAGGTGATCGACGGCATCCGATTCTGACGGGACCGAGAGCGCGCTCACCGTGTGGGGGATGTGAGGCCGCCCTGCGTCAGCGGCGCTTGCTGATGTTCATGGACATGTGGTCGCAGCAGCAGCCCTTGGTCTTCCCGTGCCGCATCGTCGTCGCGCTCGACTTCGCGCACATCGACATCCCCTTGCCGCCGCAGCAACCCGCGGCGAGCACCGGAGACAGGGAGGCGGCGACGAGCACGGTGGCGAGCAGAAGCGTCTTCATGATCGTGTCCCCATCGTCACGGACGAGCCCGTGACCTCCTTCACCAACGGGGTCGCCTCCCGCACGCGTCAACGCGCGCCTGGGAGGCAACCTCCGTGATCGGCCAGCACCTCGATGACGCGGCAGGTGCGCACCGTCTCCTGCTCGCAGCCGTCGATCATCGCCTGCACCTCTTCTCGTAGCGCGACGAGCCGGTCAATCTTCTCGTCGATCTCGCGCAGGTGGGCACGGGCGAGTTCGTCGGCGCTGGCGCACGGCGTCTCAGGGTGCGCCGCCAGGGCCAGTAGCTGACGCACGGCGTCTACCTCGAAGCCGAGGTCGCGGGCATGGCGGATGAAGCGAAGCCGCCGCACGTCGGCTGGGCCGTAGGTGCGACGGTTGCTCTCGGTCCGAGGAGGTGCCGGTAGCAGGCCGATCTCCTCGTAGAAGCGGATGGTGGGAACCTTCACGCCCGTCTCGCGCGACACGGCTCCGATCGACAGCGCCTTCATGGCGGAACCCGGTTGATCCTCTAGTGGCTAGAGCATGTAGGCTCGCCGCGTCATGAGTTGAAGGAGTTCTCCATGTCCGAGGCAGGCGTTGCAGCGGGACCCGCCCCGGCGGAGCCGGGAGACCCACGGTTCGCGTCAGCGGTACGGACCCGGTTCCACGTCGCCGGGATGGACTGCGGTAGCTGCGCCGCGAAGATCGACACCGCCGTCCGACGAATCGACGGGGTGAAGGACGTGAACGCGGCCATCGCCACGAGCACCCTCACCGTCGAGCATTCGGCAACGCTGCCCCTGACGCTGATCGAGCGGCAGGTGAAGGCGTTGGGCTACGGCATTCAGCGGGACGACGTGACGGCGGGCGAAGATGGACGCGCGCCCGATCGCGACGACGCGCGCGCGAGTAGCTCATGGTGGCGCGCGCCGAAGGTTCTGCTCGCGGCCTCGTGTGCCGCGGCGCTCGCCGTGGCCTACGTCGTCGCGGAGGCCGCACCCGGCGTTGGTCAGTGGGTCATGATCCCCGCGCTGGCGGTCGGTCTCGTTCCGATCGCGCGCCGCGCTGTCGCAGCGGCGCTCGCAGGCTCGCCGTTCACGATCGAGACCCTGATGTCCATCGCGGCGCTCGGCGCGGTGGCGATCGGTGCGACCTCGGAAGCCGCGACCGTCGTGCTCCTCTTCCTCGTCGGCGAGCTTCTCGAAGGCGTTGCGGCTGGTCGCGCACGTGCCAGCATCCGAGACTTGGCAAGGTTGGTGCCCAGGACGGCGTTGGAGGAGCAATCGGGCGGCGGCACGAAGGAAGTCGCGGCTGATGTCCTTCGCGTCGGGAGCACGATCTTGGTGCGACCCGGCGACCGCATCCCGGCGGACGGAGACGTGCTCTCGGGCGAAGGAGGTGTGGATGAAGCCCCCGTGACCGGCGAGAGCACCCCGAAGACGAAGGTGCCGGGCGACGCCGTGTTCGCCGGTACGGTGAACCTCGACGGTGCGTTGCGGGTGAAGGTCACGGCCGCCGCGGAGGACAACACGATCGCCCGTGTCGTTCGCCTCGTCGAGGAGGCGCAGGAGGCGAAGGCCCCCACCGAGCGCGTCATCGAGCGATTCGCGCGCTTCTACACGCCCGCGGTCATGATCGTCGCGCTTCTCGTCGCGGTGGTGCCGCCGCTCGTCTTTAGTGCATCGTGGAGCGAGTGGGTCTACAAGGGTCTCGCGACCCTCCTGATCGGCTGCCCGTGCGCCCTGGTGATCTCGACGCCAGCGGCTGTTGCGGCGGGGCTGTCAGCGGGTGCTCGGCGTGGGCTCCTCCTGAAGGGCGGTGCAGTCTTGGAGCAGGTGGGCCGGGTAACCGTCGCCGCCTTCGACAAGACCGGTACGCTCTCGGTGGGCAAGCCGAAGGTGACGGACGTGCTGTCGTTCGGACGCGGAGAGCGGGACGTGCTCTCGCTCTCGGCGGCCTTGGAGGAGGGCTCGGCCCACCCTCTGGCACGAGCGATCCTGGCGAAGGCGAAGGAGACGAACGTGCCGGTGCCACCGGCTGGGAAGATCACCGCCGTGGCGGGGAAGGGCGTGACCGGCATCGTCGGCGGCGTGCCTTTGTTCCTTGGGTCGCCGCAGGCGGCGTCTGGGCGGGCACCTCTGACCGGTGAACAAGTCCAGGCCGTCGAGACCCTGAACGCGGCCGGTGCTTCGGTCGCGGTTCTGGTAGCGGGCGACAAGGTCGCTGGGCTCATCGCGATGCGTGACGAGCCGCGGCCGGATGCTGCGGCTGGAATCGCGGCGCTGCGCCAGATGGGGATCACGTCGGTCATGCTGACCGGCGACAACGAGAGGGCGGCGCAGGCCGTCGCGACGACACTCGGCATCGAAGCTCGCGCCGAACTCCTGCCCGAGGACAAGCAGCGGGTCGTCCGCGAGCTTCAGGCCAGAGGCGAGGTCGTCGTGAAGGTGGGCGACGGCATCAACGATGCGCCGGGTCTTGCGGCAGCCGATGTCGGCATCGCGATGGGCGGGGGGACGGACGTGGCCTTGGAGACGGCGGACGCGGCGGTGCTGCATGGCCGCGTTCTTGATGTGGCACGCATGGTCGCTCTCTCGCGCAGAGTGATGGGGAACATCCGCGAGAACGTCGCCATCGCCCTTGGTCTCAAGGTGGTGTTCTTGTTCACGACGCTGGTCGGCGTCACCGGCCTCTGGCCCGCCATCCTGGCGGATACCGGAGCGACGGTGCTGGTGACGGCCAACGCCTTGCGGTTGCTCTCGGCGAAGGTGTAGGCGCGGCGTCAGCCGGGCCAGGGTCAGCGGCGCATGAAGGCCGATACCTTCACCGCGTCGTCGATCGCCTCGACCACAGACATGACCTCGCGCGCGGCCCCATCCGGCGCGAGAGCCGCGACAGCCGTGAGGCGGTCTCGAAGTTGGGCGACGACGCTGGTCGGCACCGTCGCATGTAGCCGGTCGTCGCCGATCAAGTCGTGGACGTAGGTCTTGCCCCTGCCCAGCCACGCGAGCGCATACTCGCGCTTGTTGCCGACGAGGCCGATGGCCTTCATTCGATGGTAGGTTGCAACCAAGCTCAACGCGTTCACGATCTACACCCCATTGACTAAATAGTGAAGGGAGATCGCCCCTGTGGTATAAGAGCGACTCCGATAGTATTGCTTAGAGAGATTGCTCATGAATCATAGTATCACGCGCATGACGCGCGCGGTAAGGTCCGATGTTGGATCGGGCTGGTGGGACGAATACTACATCGCCAACTGCATCGGCTCCCAATACGTGATCCGTAATTATTTAGCCCCGGGCGAATCGACTTCCTGGGAGCTTGCCGGTGTCACAGTCGTCGCCAAGAAGCGCAGCAACCGCACCGGGGTCCCGAAGGCGGCTGAGACGTGGACATACAACTTCTCGTGCGACGCGTTTCAAGTGACCGTTCGTTCGGTCTGGCACCGGGGGGACCTTCTCACCCCCCTCAAGACGCACACCCGCGTCGTCAAGGTGCTGCCCGACACGGAGGAGGCGCGGCAGTCGTACAACTCATGGCTCCGCGCGATCGCGGCGATCTGAGCGACGATCGTGAACACCGAGATGTGGCGGGAGGACGTGCGAGCGTCCTACCTGACGATGGCACGCGCCCCGCGCGATCGGCTGCGCTGGGTCACGCTGATCCTGGGCGTCAAGATCGTTCGGCTGTCCGACGACCCGTCTGTCGAGATCGCGCGCATGATCGACGAATTCCGGGATGAATGGCGGTCGTGCGCCATGCAGTCCGGCCGCATCAAGCGCGGCACGCGTTGGTCCGGTGTCGTCGAGGTCGATCTCGTGCATCCGAAGCTTCTCGGCGGCGCGGCCAAGCACGACCTGATCCACCACCTCGGCGGTGTCGAACCGGGCACCTTGGACCCACATCGAGATCGTGTGATCGTCGTTCACCTGCACGCCGTCGTGGACTTCAAGGGACACGACAAGCCCGACGAATTCGCGGCTGATGCTCGGCGTCGATGGCCGGGGCCGCGACGCGTACATCTCGCGCACATCTGGGACGGGTCAGTGGCCGAACAACTCGAACGGCTGGCCTCGTACAGCACCAAGCTGTCCAATCGATACGCGATGGCCTGGGAGGGCAAGCGGACGAAGTTCTACATGCCGCACGAGCCCGCATGGCGAGGGTGGATGACCTGTCTGCACGACCGTGTCGGCCTCGACAACATGGTCGTCGCCAGCGTCAAGTCAAGGGCGTCCCGGTGTCCCCTGTCGGACCCCAATCACAGAGGGGAATCCGGCCTCAAGGACGGGCCGCAGTTGATCTTGGAGGACGAGATCAAGAACGAGGAAGTTCTACTCGATGAACTCCAAGAACTACTGGACACCCAGAAGCCAGATCAACTCGACAACTCAACCTCAACTATCGGAGCATTCGATGAGACCATCTCACACGATGACCACGCCATACGCGGCCCAACGCAAACCATCCTCTCCGCCTTCCACTCGACGACGGCTTATGGAGGAGATCGCGGCCATCGAGACCGATCTCGCCACCCTGAAGGCGCTGATCCAGCGGGCGGCGACCGATCGGTTGGCCGAGGCCGAGACCACCGCGACCGGAACGGGAACGGTGAAGCCGCTGTCGCCCGATCAGGCGCGCAAGCGAGCGGATCGGGACCGCGATCGGCAGGAGCGGATCAGAGCGATCCAGACTTCGACGGCAACCCGAATCGCGAGCATCCGCAGCAAGATCGGGAGGTGAGCATCGGAGGATCGGGACTGTCCCTAGAGGTTGCCCCTACTGTCCCTAACGATCCCCGTAACACCTTGAGATCATTGGGTAGCACCGCGTTTCGAGTGCGGTGCATTCAACCGCTCTGCCACCTCTCCGCGGGCGCCGTCGCCAGCGCAGGCGGGGCATTAGCATGGGTTCTCGCCGGACCACAAGCGGGGATCGGCGAGAAACCGAGATTTCGCTCAGGCCCGAGATTTCGCTCAGGCGACGGAGCGGCTGCCCGCGAGGCTGATGCGGCGATGGCCGGGATAGCGGGTTTCGGGTGCGCGGGGCGCGGAGCGGGACTGGGCGAACAGTACCGCTCCCGCCGTCCCGGCCACCCGCACGAGATCGGTCTCGGTGCAGGCCGAGGCGACGCGCAGGCCGAGGGCGTGGAGGTGGCTCTTGCCGTACAGGTACGTCGCGAGGCGGGCCCGGGTCGCCGACGGGATGTCGGACAGGAGCGTCTCCACCGCCTCGGCATCGCCGCGATAGAGCGTGCCGAGTACGTCGAGCGAGACCGGGCAGTCGTCGGAAAAGGGCAGGCGGGCCTGCTGCGCGGGCATGGGATCCTCGGGATGATCGGGAATTGCCCCAAGGGTCGCTCAGCGTGCTTAACAGGAGGTTAAGCGAAGCCGGAAAATCCCCAGCATCCAAGTCGTCACGAGACCTGATGCACCGGGGCCACTGTCGTGCGGCCTGCCGGATCCCGCCGCCATGCCGCCGATCCCCTCGCCCCGCAATGCAGCCGATGCGGGGCGAGGGGGAAACCTGCGACATCCTCCCGCGGGAGACTATGGGCTGCTCGAAACCAGCGGCATGGAACCGTGATTACTTTCTCGCGTTAACCCGTCCCCGCGGAGGATGGGGGCCGTGGAGCCGGGTCATGAATGCCCAGCCCGGACAGCAGGAATCACGGGTGCGGGATCACGGGTGCTTGTGGATCGGGTCGACCCAGTAGACCGCCTCCGGCCGCTCCACGGGCTCGATGTCGGTGATGTTGACCACCACCGCCTCGTTGTCGGAGCGCACCAGCACGCATTCCAGCGCCTCGTCCGGCGAGGCGTTGATCTCCTGGTGGGGCACGTAGGGCGGCACGTAGATGAAGTCGCCCGGGCCCGCCTCGGCGACGAATTCGAGTTGCTCGCCCCAGCGCATCCGGGCGCGGCCGCGCACCACGTAGATCACGCTCTCGAGCGCCCCGTGATGGTGCACGCCGGTCTTGGCGTCGGGCTCGATCGCCACGGTGCCGGCCCAGATCTTCTGCGCCCCGACCCGGGCGTGGTTGATCGCCGCCTGGCGGAACATCCCGGGGGTCTGCGCCGTATTCGGGTCGAGCTTGTCGCCGGTGATCACCCGGACACCGTCGTGCTTCCAGCGCGGCGTGTCGTGAGCGTGGTCATGAGGGTGATCGTGGGCGTGATCATGCGCGTGGGGATGGGCGTGGTCGTGAGGCTCGTCCGACATCAAGGCTCTCCGGAGGGTCCAGGGGGCGCATCCTGCGCCACGCGGCGGCGGCGCGCCAGAGCATCCGCCGCGCGAGGCGTTTGTTTTATAGAACGGATGCCGGTCGTGCGCGAGGCGATGGCGCCGAAGCGAGCCGGGGCGCAAAGATTTTTTCGCCAATAAGCCGACAGGCAAAAGCTCCTTGTCTTTCGAGTTGTTCCATAAAAAGAACATTCTCGTTGACATTGGCGCCCGCCGGGCCGATCTTGTCCAGGCCTTCGGGGCCGTTCACGAGCCCCCGCCGCGGTGATTTGAGGCGATTGCGCCGCGAGACCAAACGCTAAAGCACCCCGGCGCGCGAACGCGGCGCCGGTGGGCCAACCCGGAGATCCACGCGATGCTGCTCAGCCGCATGCCCTTCGCCGGCCGCGCCGTTCCGGCTCATCCCGTCCTGTGTCGCCGCGGCGGACGCCGCCGCTAGGCGCGCGCCGTCCGCCCGGGCCGCCCGAGGCCGGCCCGACTCTTGCAAAGCTTCTTTCGCGACAGGCATTCCGCGGTGCGCCCTTCAGCGGCGACCGCGGCCGGAGATGTACGCCCATGCAGCCCGCCCGCATCGTCGAGGTCGGCGAGACCTCCGCCGGCATCGTCGTTCCCGAGACCGATGGTTTCCGCTTCTTCTCCGCCCATCCGGACTTCCACACCCTGGAGGGACGGGTGTTCCGCAGCCCGCGCCATGCCACCCGGGCGGCGCAGGACCTGCACGCCCGCCGGCGCGGCCGGCGCCTCGACGCCTGAGCCTGGCGAAGATCCAGAGAGGGCAGGGGCCGTCCCACCGGGGCGGCCCCGACGCAAGCGTCGCCCGGCCGGTCCTCAGCGGTTGCGGGCGAGCAGCAGGATCCAGCCGATCCCGATCGTCAGCACCAGGATGCCGATGGTGGCGAAGGCTGGGGTGCCGTGCTCCATCAGCCGCGGGGCGAGCTGGGTGGCGAAGGCCGCCACCACGAGGCCGACCGCGACCCGGGCCGCGGCGCGCTCGATGCCGCGGGTCAGCTTGTCCATGCCCTTGAGCTCGATCTCCACCGTGACCCGGCCCTGCTTGAGCCGCACCAGCATGAGGTGGATCAGCGTCGGCAGCTCGGAGGCCGCGCCGTAGAGGCCGGTCGCCAGGCCCTGGAACTTGCCCTTCACGTCCTTGACCGAGAACTGCGACCGCATGTGGCGGCTCACGGTCGGGCCGGCGGCCGCGAACAGGTCGAAGGCCGGGTCGAGCTGGCGCATCACGCCGTCGGCGGTGACCAGGCCCTTGAACAGGATCGCGAGGTCGGTCGGCATCGCGAGGTCGTTCTCGCGCGCCATGGTCATGAAATCGGTGAGAACGAGGCCGAGATTGAGCGTCGCGCCGTTGTGGCGGGTGACGAAGGCCTGTGAGGCGGCTTCCAGCCGGGTCAGATCCGGGTTGCTGGCGCCGGTCCAGTCGAGCAGCACCGCCATCAGCCCGTCGGCATCCTCCTGCAGCATCGCACCGATCAGCATCAGGAGCTGCGAGCGGCGGCGCTGCGACAGCCGCCCGACGATGCCGAAATCGATGAAGGCGATCCGGTTGCCGGGCATCGCCAGGAGGTTGCCCGGATGCGGGTCGGCGTGGAACAGGCCCTCGATCATCGCCATCTGCAGGAAGGCGTCGACCCCGCGCTGGGCCAGCACCTTGCGGTCGAGCCCGGCCTCCTCCAGGCGCCTGGTGTCCGTCGGCGGGATGCCGTGGATGAACTCCTGCACCAGCACCCGCTCGGAGGTGTATTCCCAGTAGACCTTCGGGAACACGACGTCGTCGCGGTCGGGAAACAGGGCCGCCAGCATCTCGCAGTTGCGGCCCTCATTGGCGAGGTCGAGCTCCTCGCGCAGGCCGTTGGCGATGTGGCGCATCTGCTCGGTCGGCCGGTAGCGGGCCATCTCGGGCCACTCGGTCTCGACGATGCGCGAGGCGTGCGACAGGAGCCGCAGGTCCGCCTCGATGATCTTCTGGAGCCCTGGGCGCCGGACCTTGACGATCACCTCCTCGCCGGTCTCGAGCCGGGCCCGGTAGACCTGGGCGATCGAGGCCGAAGCGATCGGGTTGGTGTCGAACTCGGAAAAAATCTCGGCGGGCGGGGCGCCGAGATCGGCCTCGAGCTGGGGCCGGATCACCTCCCAGGGCAGCGGCGCGACCTTGTCGTGCAGCTTGCCGAGCTCCTCGGTCCATTGCGGCGCCAGGAGGTCGGCGCGGCTCGCCAGCACCTGGCCGAGCTTGATGAAGGTCGGGCCCAAGGCCTCGATCGCCCGGCGCAGGCGCTCGGGCTGCGACAGGCGGGTGAGATCGACGGCGGGCGCGCTGCGCCAGGCGAGGCGCGGGATCGCCCGCAGGCCGAGCCGGTCGACGACCTTGTTGACCCCGAAGCCGATCAGGATGCCGGCGATTTCCTGGAGGCGCTGGCGGTCCCGCGCCGCGACGATGGCGGTTTTCAGCATCTGCGCGTCGAATCTGCTCGGCTGGCGTGGAGGGGAGCGCCGGCCGGGGCGAGCCGGACGGACGGGGCGACGCGGGCGACGGCGTCGTCCGGGCCGATGGTGGAGATGGGCGCGCCTCTCGGCATCCTGATCCTCCCGAACACGCCCGGCGCTCGATGCGGCGCGCGTCGACCGCCTCCATGCGGCGTCAACCGGGCGGGAAAGGGGCGACCGGCGCAAGGTCTCCGGCGGTAGCGCATGACCCGGGTGAGCACAATCACATCGGGCCTTGAGCACATCGGGCCTTGAGCGCTCCATTGCCGCAACCGCGCGCCGCGCCGCCGGCCGCGGCCTTCGCCGCACGCGCGAAGGCCGGCCCCGGGTGCCCCCGGGACCGGCCTCGTTCACGATCGGACGATGATGGCGCCGGATTACATCCGGCCGCCCGCGCCGCCGGGCTGGCCGGCCTTGGCGCCGCCGTCCTGCATGGAGCGCGACCCGCCCTCCTGCATCGACTTGCCGTCCATCGCCTTGCCTTCCATTGACTTGCCACCCGGCTGGCCGCCGCGCTGGGTGCTGCCGGTGGTCTCCGGGCCGGTGCCGCGGCCGCCCATCTGGCGGTCGTTGGCTTGACGGTCGTTTCCTTGCCGCTCGTTCATGCCGCGCTCAGGCCCGTTGCGGCCGGGCTGGTTGCCCGCCGCCTGCTCGGGCCGGGCGCCGTTGCGCTCGCCCATCTCACGGCGATCCTTGTCGTTCCGGTCCTTGCCGTCCCTCATCTCGCCCCGCGACATGTCGCGGTTGCGCTCGCGGTCCATCCGGCCGTCGCGGCGCTCCTCGCTGCGGCTCAGGCGATCCTCGCGGCGCTCGCTACGCACGTCCTCGCGGCCGCGGACGCTGCCGGTGACGCTGGTACGCTCGCTGACCGACAGGCGGCGATACTCGGGCGAACCGACGAGGACGCGCCGGCCCGAGATCACCACGTAGCGGTCGCCGCCGGTGCGCTCGGAGACGATCAGGCGACGGTACTCGGGCGAGCCGTAGATCACCCGCTGGCCCCGCACCACGACGTAGCGGCGCGGACCGCTCTTCTCGCGGATGACGAGGCGGCGGTACTCGGGCGAGCCGACCCGCACCCGGCGGCCCTGGATCGTCACGAACTCGACCCGGCCGGCCCGCACGCCGCGATTCTCGCGCTGCTCGACCACGACGAGGCGGCGATACTCCGGCGAGCCGTAAATCACCCGCTGGCCCGCGATGGTCACATAGCGGCGGCCGCCGACGGTGGTGATCCGATCCTCACGCGCCTCGCTGCGGAAACCGGCGCGCCCCTCGCGGCGCTCGAACCGGTCGGCGCGGTCGTCGCGGCGCTCCGCCCGGCGGTCGCCGTCGCGGCGCTCGTCCATCGCCCGGCGGGAGTCGCGGTCGGCCCCGCGCTCGCCGGCGCGGCTGGTCTCGGCGCGGTCGCGGGTGCCGTCCTTGCGGTCGGCCATGTCGGCCTTGTTGGTGTCCGCCTTGTTCATGCCGTCGCGGCCGTCCGCCTTGTTCATGCCGTCGCGACCGGCGGCCTGATCGGCGCCTCGGCGGCCCTGCTCGGCACGGGCCTGGCCCATCTCGGACTTGCCGGCATCGGCCTTGCCCGCCTCACCCTTGCCCATCTCGCCGCGGGCCTGCTGGCCGGCGCCCATCTGGCCGCCTTGCCCGGCCTTCGGGCCCGACTGGCTCATCTCGCCGCCGCGACCCGGTGCGCCGCCGGCACCCTGGCTCCCGGCCGTCTGGGCATACGCCGAAGTGCTGAGCAGCAGCGCCGCCAGTCCAACTGTCAGTCTGTTCATGATCGGTTGCCTCCCTCTGCGCCGGGATTGGTGCGGCGGCGCTCCGAAGATGCTTCAAAACGCAGATTTCAAAATATCGTTCCGGGCTATTCGCGCGTCGTCTGACGTATCGTGTTACTCAATGGCCGAGCTTGTGGGCGAAGACTTGTCGTCACATCGGGCGAGTGCGAGCGGACTGCGCCGTTCCCCAAAGCCGCGCGCCTGCGCGGGCGTCCGGGAGCGGAACTGTTTCCGCAGCGCCAACGTTGCTGGCACCGTAGCCGTTTCGCGTCCCGTCTCAGCGTCTCGGGGCCGGCGGCGTCGAGGCGGAGGATGAGCGCGCAGGATGGTGGCGGAGCCGATGACGACGCAGACCGGGCGGGATTGGCTCGACCTGTCCAGCCCGCCGCCTCCACCGCCGGAGCCTCCGGAGGCTCCCACCCCCTCCCGCGTCTCTGCCGTCCGAAACGGCCTTTCCGCGGACAGGGTCGCCACCGGCTTGGCGCAGCTCCGCGCCGGCGCCGCCCAGGCCGGGAGTGCCGCCGCCGGCCATCTCCAGCCGGTGCTCGCGGCCGCCGCCGCGCCCCTGCGCCGGGCCGCGCCCGCCTGGCAGGAGGCGGCGCAGCGCGTCGGCGCCCATCCCCTCGCGTCCCACGCGGCCGGCGCCGCGCGGCGGGTCGGGGCTTTGCCCTGGGGGCGGGGCCTGCTGCTCGCAGGACTCGGAGCCCTCGGCGTCGCGGCCCTGTTCCTCGCTTGGTGCGCCGCGACCTTGCCGCCCCTGGGCGGATTGCAGCCCACATCCCGCACCCTCACGGTCCAGGCGGAGGATGGCACTCCGATTGCCCGCCGCGGCGTCGAGCGGGGGAGGGCGCTGCCACTGGAATCCGTATCGCCGGCCATGCGCCAGGCCTTCCTGGCCGCCCAGGATCCGTGGTTCGAGGACGGCTACCGCCTCGATGCGGCGGGCGTCGCGGCGGTGATCGGGCGCGCCTTCCGCGATACGATCAGCGACGGCCCCCGCTCCGGCGGGCCGCGCCTGACCCAGCGGCTCGTCCGCCGCGACATCATCGGGATCGCGCCGGGTGCGCCGCGCAGCCTCGCCGACCGGGTGCGCGAGGCAATGCTGGTGCTGTGGCTCTCCGCGCGGGAGAGCGACGCGCGGATCCTCGCCCGCGCCCTCGACCTCGCGCCGTTCGGCCCCGGCCGCGTCGGGATCGACGCGGCGGCGAGAAGCCTGTTCGGCAAGGAGGCGGCCTCCCTCGGCACATCCGAGGCGGCCTACCTCGCCGGCCTGACCCTCGCCCCACGCCTGCAGCCCGACCGGGACGTGATCGCCGTCCGGGCGCTCGGCCGCACTGTCATCGACGGCATGGTGATGCGCGGCAAGCTCTCCGCGGCCGAGGCGGCGGAGGCTGGCCGGTCGCTCGACGGGCTCAGCCCGACCGGCGCCACGCCGGTGACCCGCAGCGGTTTCCCCGATCTCGTCCTCACCGAGGTCGCGGACCGCCTCGGCCCCGAGGCGCCGCGCGAGGCGATCGTGCGCACCACCCTCGACCGCGGCCTCCAGGCCATGGCCGAGGCGGCGGCCGAGCGCCGCCTCGACGCTGCCGGTCGCGCCGGCGCCCGGGCCGGCCTCCTGGTGCTGGGACCGGACGGCGGGGTGCAGGCGGTGGTCGCCGGCGGCGCACCGCTCCCCGACACGCCGGAGGCCCGCCGCGCGGCGGGCGCCAGCCTGCGCCATCTCGCGCGCGACGGCCGCCCGGTCTACGACCGCCTCGTTGCCGGGCCGATGCCGGCGGCGGAAAGGCGCGCGGCCCTGCTCACGCTGCTCGCCGGCCTGACCCGCCCGCCGGAAGGGTCCGACGACCCGGCGAGCCGGGACGGGCTGTTCGTCGGCCCGGTCGGCGACCTCCTGGTCGGCACCTCCGTCTCCGGCACGGCGGCGGAGAACGGCGCCGGGGACGGGCCGGAGGCGTTCTTCCAGGATGTCGCGGCTCAACTCGCGAAGGCCCGCCCGGCACCGCAGGTCGCCGAGGCGCGCGAGAGCGCCCGCGAGACCGGCAGCACCACCCGCCCGGCGTCCCGCCCGGCCTGGCAGAATCCCGGCGAGCGCCCGGCCGCGAGCCCGACCTTGCGCGGCGTGCCGCGGGTGATCGATACCGGCCGCCTGCGCCTCGACGGGCAGAATGTGCGCCTCGCCGGCGTCGAGGGGCAGAGCGGGGCCTTTGCCCGCGAGTTCCGCCAGTATCTGCGCCGGCGTGAGGTGACGTGCCAGCCGGCCGGCGGCGCCGATCTCTACCGCTGCCGCGCCGGCGAGCAGGATCTGTCCGAGGTGGTGCTGTTCAACGGCGGCGGGCGCGCAACGCCGGGCGCCCCGCCGGACTTGCAGGCGGCGGAGGCGGGTGCGAAGGCGCGGAAGGCGGGTGTGTGGCAGTGAGGGCTTCCGCCCTCACACCCCCAGATACGCCGCCGTCACTTCCGGGTTGCGGGCGATCTCCGCCGCCTGGCCCTGGAGGCGGATGCGCCCGGTCTCGAGCACGTAGGCGTAATCGGCGATGGCGAGCGCCGCGCTGGCATTCTGCTCGACGAGCAGGATGGTGCGCCCCTCCGCCCGCAACGACGCGATGATGGAGAAGATCTCATCGACGATGAGCGGGGCGAGGCCCATCGAGGGCTCGTCGAGGAGGAGGAGCACCGGCTCGGCCATGAGCGCGCGGCCCATCGCCAGCATCTGCTGCTCGCCGCCCGAGAGATAGCCCGCCTGCTGGCGCAACCGCTCGGCGAGCCGCGGGAACCGCGCCTCGACCGCCTGCTGACGGCGGGCGGCCTCCGGCCCCGGCACGTGGTAGGCGCCGAGCCGCAGGTTCTCGGCGACCGTCATGTTGGCGAAGACCTGGCGCCCTTCCGGCACCTGCACGATGCCGCGGCGCGCGATGCGGTGGGCCGCCTCGCCGGCGATGTCGACGGGGGCGTCGTCGCCGAACAGGACCTTGCCCGCCCGGGGCTTCATCAGCCCCGAGAGGCTGCGCAGGATCGTGGTCTTGCCGGCGCCGTTGGAGCCGATCAGCGACACGATGCTGCCGCGCCGCACGCTCAGGCCGATGCCGTGGACCACGTCGGCCCGGCCGTAGCCGAGGCGCAGACCCTCGACGGCAAGCAACTCGCTCACGAGACCGCTCCCCGGCTCACGCTGACCTCGTGGCTGCCGGTGCCGAGATAGGCCTCGATCACCGCCGGATGGGCGCGCACCTCCGCCGGCGTGCCGTCGGCGATCCGGCGGCCGAAATTCAGGACCGTCAGCCGGTCGCACAGGCTCATCACCAGGGGCATGTCGTGCTCGACGAGCAGCAGGGTCAGGCCGCGCTCGTCGCGCAGGCGGCGCAGGAGGCCGAGGAGGGCGTGGGTCTCGGCCGGGTTCATGCCGGCGGCGGGCTCGTCGAGGAGCACGAGGCGCGGCTCGCAGGCCAGCGCCCGGGCGATCTCGAGCCGGCGCTGGTCGCCGTAGGGCAGGTCGCCGGCGCGGGTGTCGGCGGCCTCCGAGAGGCCGACGAAGGCGAGGAGGTCGCGCGCCTTGGCCTTGGCCTGGCGCTCCTCGGCCCGAAAAGCCGGGCTGCGCAGCAGGATGCCCCAGGTCGAGGACAGCCGCGTGTGCAGGCCGGTCATCACGTTCTCCAGCACCGTCATCTCGGAGAAGATGCGGATGTTCTGGAACGTGCGGGCGAGGCCGAGGGCCGTGCGCCGGTAGGGCGGGAGCCCGTCGAGGGGCTGGTCGCCGAGGCGCACGCTGCCGGCGCTGGGCGCCAGCACGCCGGAGACGAGGTTGAACAGGGTGGTCTTGCCGGCGCCGTTCGGGCCGATCAGCCCGTGGACGGTGCCGGGCTGGACCGCGAAATCGACCGCATCGACCGCGACGAGGCCCTGGAAGCGGCGGGTGAGACCCTGGACGGTGAGCAGAGCCATGTCAGCCGGTCCGGGCGATGCGCCAGGGCAGGATGCCCCGCGGCATGAAGAGCACGGCGAGCACGATGATCAGGCCGTTCACCATCAGGCGGAAATCGGCGAGCGGGCGCAGGACTTCCGGCAGCAGCGTGAGGATGGTGGAGCCGAGCACCGGCGCCAGCGGCGAGCCGATGCCGCCGAGGAGCGCGTAGCTCAGGATCGTCACCGCCGCCTCGAACCCGTACTCGTTCGGGCCGATGAACGAGGAGACGTGGGCCGACAGGCAGCCCGCGACCCCGGCCATGGCCGAGGAGACGACGAGGGCGACCAGCCGGTAGCGCGGCAGGTTCACCCCCATCACGCCGGCCGCGGCCTCGTCCTCGCGCATCGCCTCCATGGCGCGGCCGACGCGGGAGCGCGCCACCAGCGTCAGGCCAATCAGCAGCACCGCGAGCGTGCCGTAGATCGCCGGCACGCCGCCGCGCTCCGGGATGTTGGAGAGGCCGAGCGCCCCGCCGGCATAATCCCAGTTGAGGAAGACGATGCGGGTGATCTCGCCGAGCCCGATCGTCGCGATGGCGAGGTAGACGCCGGTGAGCCGCAAGGTCGGCCCGCCGACGACCAGCGCCAGCAGGGCCGGCACCAGGGCGGCGGCGACCATCGACACCGCGAAGGGCGCGCCGAACTTCACCGAGAGCAGGGCGCCGGTATAGGCGCCAACGCCCATGAAGGCGGCCTGGCCGAGCGAGAGCTGGCCCACCGCCAGCACCACGTAGACCGAGAGGGCCAGGATGCCGTTCACCCCGATCCCGTGGATCAGGCTCTGGTAGGTCCAGTAGAAGTCGTCGAGGGCTTCCCACATGGTCTTCAAGCCCGCTTGGCGGCGGCGCGGCCGAACAGGCCGAGCGGACGGAACCACAGGGTGGCGACGAGGAGCGCGAAGGCGATCATGTCCTTGAGGGTCGACGAGAGGTAGGCGGCGGTGAGCACCTCGGCGAGGCCGAGCAGCAGGCCGGCGAGCAGCGCGCCGCGCAGGTCGCCGAGCCCGCCGACGATGATGACCGCGAAGCCCCGCAGCATCATGTGCTCGCCCATGAAGGGCTGGATGGCGTTGAAGTTGAGCCCGACGAGCACCCCCGCCGCGCCCCCGATGGCGCCGGACAGGAACGACACCACCCGCAGCATCAGGGCGCCGTTGATGCCCATCAAGGACGCCGCGTCCGGGTTCTCGGCGACCGCCCGGATGGCAAGCCCGATCCGCGAGCCGCGCACCAGCGCGAGCAGCGCCAGCATCAAGACGATCGCGGCAGCGAGGATCAGGATCTGGGTCGTGCCGACCCGCACGTCGCCGAGGCTGTAGGCGCCGCCGGAGAAGACTTCTGCCGGAAAGCGCCGGATCTCGGTGCCCAGAGCCGCCGCCATGCCGGCATAGAGGAAGAGCGTAGCTCCCAGCGTCACCATCAGCGAGGCGAGCTCGGGCGCCTTCGCCTTGCGCAGGCGGGTGAGGAGGAGCGTGTCGAGCAGGACCGCGATCAGCCCGGCGATCAGCGCGCCGACCGGCAGTGCCGCCCAGATCGGCAGCCCGGCCCATTGCGTGCTCCAGAGCGCCGCGAAGGCGCCGAGCGCGAAATACACCCCGTAGGTGAGGTTGATGACGCCCATCACGCCGAACATCAGCGTGAAGCCGATGGCGAAGAGGGCGTAGGTCGCGCCGAGCACGACGCCGTTGACGAGCTGCTGCTCAAGCATGGGGCTTAAAGGAGTTCGAGGGGCGCCCGGCGCCCGCTGCGGCCCGGCCGTGCGGGCCGAACAGGATGACGATGGCGCGACGTGGCCGATATCGCGCTGCGGGTCAATTGGTGGGGAGTGGCGGGATTTGGTTCAGGACAGAGCGCTTTCCCCTCCTCCTTGCGGGGAGGGGTTAGGGGTGGGGGTGGTTCCGCGTAGAGCACCGAGCCTCATCCGGCACCACCCCCACCCCCAGCCCCTCCCCACAAGCTTGAGCGATCTCGGGCAAGCCCGGGATCGCCTGGGGAGGGGAGGTGCCTCACCTATGGAAGTGGCTTACTGCAGCAGCTGGAACTTGCCGCCCTTCATCACCAGCACCACCACGCCGGAGGTGTCCGCCGGGTCGCGGCTGTCGGAGAAGGAGAACGGGCCCATCACGCCGGTGTGCTTCACCTTGATCAGTGCGTCCTTGATCTTCTCGGAGTCCGGCGCGCCAGCGGCGTCGATCGCCTTGGCGACGATGAACAGGGTGTCGTAGGCCTGGGCCGCGAACTGATCGGGCAGGTCGCCGCCGTACTTGTCCTTAAAGGCGTTGACGAAGGCCTGGTTGGCCGCGTCCGGCTTGCCGATGAACCACGGGCTGCCCACCAGCGTGCCGTCCGCCGCCTTGCCGGCGATGTCGCCGAGCTTGGGCGAGTTCAGGCCGTTGCCGCCGATGAAGAACACCTTGTCGGGGATGCCGAGCTGGCGCGCCTGGAGCTCGATGCCCGACGCCGCCTCGACCAGCGCCGACAGCACGATCGCGTCGGGGTTCAGCGCCTTGATCTTGGTGAGCTGGGCCGAGAAGTCGGAATCCTTCGAGCCGAAGGTCTCGGTCGTCAGGGTCTCGATGCCGAGCTTCTCCAGCCCGGTCTTCATCACGTCGTAGGCCGACTTGGTGAAGGCGTCGTCGTTGCCGTACATCACGGCGACGCGCTTGATGCCGAACTTGTCCTTGGCGGTCTTGAGCGTGACCGGGATGACGTCGGCCTCGGGCAGCGAGGTGCGGAAGACGTAGGGACCGATCGCCGTGATGCCGTTGGCGGTGGTCGAGGTGCCGACGATCGGCACCTTGCGCTCGTTGGCGACGGGGCCGGCGGCGAACATCTCGTTCGACAGGGTGGGCCCGAGGATCAGCGGGACCTTGTCGCGGCCGATGAGCTTGCGGGCGGCGTTGAGCGCCTGCTCCTTGGCGCCGGCCGAATCCTCGTAGGCGAGGGCCAGCGGCCGGCCGCCGAGCACGCCGCCGGCCTTGTTGATGTCGGCGAGCGCGAGATCGAAGCCGCGCTGGATCGCGATCCCGTAGCGGCTGTTCGGCCCGGTCAGGATCTCGATCGCGCCGAGCTTGACCGGGGTCTTGTCCTGCGCCTGCACGCCGACCAGGCTGCTGCCCAGCAACGCCGCCGCGAGCAGCACTCTCCTCGACATCGACCGCATTCCGGTTCCTCCTCGCATCCGCACGTCTTGTTGGGCCGCGTGCCGGACGGGCGTGGAACCCGGACCGTCGCGCTGGACGAGACAGCGCCTTAAAGCACTGGAGCGCGGCGGTAAATCGATTCCGACAGGACGCCGACGCGAGAACGGCCCCGCGGGTGGGCGGGGCCGTCCTGGCATGCTGCGAAAGGATGATCGTTTCAGAGCGCGCGGTCGAAGCGCAGCTCGCCGGCCTGGCTCTTGATCACCAGCTGCGAGCCGACCATGTCCCATTGGCCCGAGGTGCGCAGAGCGGTGAAGAACTGCATCTCGGAAGCGCCGACCGTCTTGTCGCAGTTGCGCTTGGTCAGCGCCAGCGGGCCGACCGCCAGGTGCTGTTCCTTGAGCGGGAAGGCCGTCGCCGCGAAGGTGTTGCAGCCGCCGAAGCCGCGGGCGCGGTACTGCTTGTCGATGATGAAGCTCGGCCGCTCGGCGCCCGCGAAGGGCTTGCCGTTGAGGCTCACCGCCGTCCAGGTCGAATCGAGCGGAAACACCTTCTCGTTGGCTTTCAGCGGCGGGATGTATTGCTGCTGGGCCGGCTTGTCGCGGTTCTTCTGGCCGTAGCCCATCATGTTCTGCGCCGAAGCCTGCGTGGCCGACGCCAACAGCGCGACGGCACCGGCGGCCAGCGCAACCTGCATCGCCTTCATCGCATTCCCCATTCGGTTATGTCGTGTTGTGGCGGACCGTAGAGAGGGCACCCCGCGCCCGCAACCCTGGCCGCGGTCTCGGATGCCCCGTCGTGGCATCTTGCCGACGACTGTTGCATTTATGCGGCAAGCTTGGCCATAATATGGCAGCACTCGCGAAAGCTTGTCGGTGTGGCAACGAATGCCGGGCCCCGCCGTTAGCCAGGGCGTCGCCGCGATCACCGCGCGACGGGACCGAGGCACGCGAGAGCAGGGGACGGGTTTCAGTGAACGGCGCAGACGACATCACGGCGGCGCAGCTGCGCCGGGCGCGGGACCTCCTGGGCTGGTCGGAGGACGAGCTGGCCCTGCGCGCCAACGTCGACGCGGACAGCATCCGCCTGTTCGAGGCGGGCCGCTACCCGCCCTCCGCCGGGCAGCGGGCCGCGCTCCGGGGCGCCCTCGTCGCCGCGGGCGTGGAACTGATCGACGGTGCCTATCCGGATGCCCGGCTGCGCCCGGACGACGCGCCGGACAAGGGTATTCACCCGAGCGAGCTCACCACCGAGAACGATCGCTGAGGGTCCGTCCGATCGGTCGCGCGAATGAGCCGGCGCGAAGGCCGGCATCGCCCGCAAGGCCGCGTGAGGGCTCCGTGGAGGCTCGCGGGAAGCCGGGCGCCGCACCGAGAGAGCGGTCGGACAATGGTCCTACCGCTCGGCTCGGCCGGCTCGAGTCCGGCGGCGTGACGCCAGCTGCCCGTTCCCGCATGGGCGGCAAGAGACCCCACAGGAAAGAGACCCCGTGGAACGATCCCGCGGAGACTCTTCGGCGTCAGCCCAGCGCCAGGGCCTTGAGGTCGAAGGCGGGATCCGCCGCCTGATCGGGCGTCGGGCTGCGGCCGGCCTGGAGCAGGCGGCGGGCGATCATGTGGTCGCCCGGGCGGTTGAGGGATTCGACGCCGGCGAGGTGGTCCCCGCGGTAGCAGAACACCGAGACGGCACCCGAATCCGGGTCGCCCCGGCGCACCGCCCGGTCGTGCGGCTGGCACAGGCCGGCGATCTGGAGCTTGAGCGGGCCCTGGTCGCTCCAGAACCACGGCACCGCCGTGAAGGCGGCGGAGCGCCCGGTGAGGCGGGCGGCGACGCAGCGGGCGCCGTCGACGGCGTTCTGCACCGATTCGATCCGCACCCGCGCGCCGGCGGCGTGGGGTGAGGGGAAGCTCGCGCAATCGCCGATCGCTGAGATCGCCGGATCCTCGGTCGCCAGCATCGCGTCAACGGCGATCCCGTTCTCGATCCGCAGACTCGCCACCGTCGCGAGATCGTCGTTCGGCAGGATTCCGATGCCGACGAGGACGAGGTCGGCCGCGACCTCGCGGCCGTCCGACAAAGCCACCGCCCGCACGCGGCTCTCTCCGACCAGCCCCGCGACGCCGCTGCCGAACAGGAAGCGCGTGCCCGCCCTGACGTGGGAGGCCTCGATCAGCGCCGCCATGCCGGGGGAGACCGAGCGGGCGAGGGGGCGCTCCAGCCCCTCGATCACCGTGACCGGCAGGCCCTGCTGCGCGCAGACCGCCGCGAATTCGAGCCCGATGAAGCCGGCGCCCACCACCGCGACCGCGCCCGCCCCGGCGAGCGCCGCCTTCAGGGCCTCGGCCTCGGCGAGGGTCCGCAGCTGGTGCACGCCCGGCAGGTTCGCGCCCGGCACCGGCAGCGGGCGGTTGCGCGAGCCGGTCGCCAGGACGAGGTGGTCGTAGGCCAGCGCCTCGCCGGAGGCGAGCTGGAGGCGGCGTGCCGGTCGATCGATCGCGACCGCTCGCTCGCCTGCCCGCACGGTCAGCCGGTGCTCGGCGAAGTAGGCCTCCGGCCGCAGCGCCAAACCTGCCGCGTCGGTCTTGCCCAGCATGTAGGCCTTCGACAGCGGCGGGCGGCCGTAGGGCAGGCCGGGCTCCTCGCCGACGAGGGTCACCGGCCCGGCATAGCCGCCCTCTCGCAGGGAAGCCCCGAGCTGAAAGCCGGCCTGGCCGGCACCGACCACAACGATTCCGTTCATCGGCAGGACATACCCCGGAAGCCTTCGTGCCGTCGAGCTTAAGCGCTGCCGCGAACTTAAGCGCTGCCGCGAACTTGGACGCTACCAGGCGACGCAGAGCTTGCCGAAATGGCGCCCGCCCTCCTGGTGACGAAACGCCTCGGGCAACTGCTCGAACGCATAGGTCCGGTCGATCACCGGGCGGATCCCGGTCCGGTCGAGGGCCGCGACGTAATCCTGCTGCTGGCGCCGGCTGCCGACGATCAGGCCCTGGAGCCGGGCCTGCTTCGCCATCAGGGCCGAGGTCGGAACCTCGCCGGCCCGTCCGGTGAGCACGCCGATCAGCGCGATGTGGCCGCCGACGCGAACCGCCTCGATCGACTGCGCCAGGGTGCCGGGCCCGCCGACCTCGACGACGTGGTCGACGCCCGTGCCGCCGGTCCAGTCGCGCACGCGCCGGCCCCAGTCGGGGTTCGTGCGGTAGTTGACGGTGTGGTCGGCGCCGAGCGCCCGCACCCGCTCCAGCTTCTCATCGGAGGATGAGGTGACGATCACGGCCGCGCCCATCGCCTTGGCGATCTGCAGGGCCGCGATCGAGACGCCGCCGGTGCCGAGCGCCAGCACCGTGTCGCCGGCCTTCAATCCGCCGTCGCCGACGAGGGCGCGCCAGGCGGTGAGGCCCGCGGTGGTGATGGTGGCCGCCTCGGCGGGGCTCCAGCCGCGCGGCGCGCGGGTGAAGGCGCCGGCGGGCCGGACCGCGTCGCCGAGGGCGAAGCCGTCGACCCCATCGCCGGGCACCTGCGCGAAGTTGCCGACCGGTGCTTGCGGCAGCCCGTCGGCCCAGTGCGGGAAGAAGCAGGAGACGACCGCGTCGCCGGGGGCGAACTCGGTGACGCCCTCGCCCACGGCCTCGACGGTGCCGGCCCCGTCCGACATCAGCACGCGGCCGTCCTCGGCGGGCGAGCGCCCGCTCGCCACCAAGAGGTCGTGGAAGTTGAGCGAGGTCGCGCGGATCGCGACCCGGATCTCGCCGCGGCCCGGCGCGCCGGGATCGGGCCGCTCGGCGATCTCGAGCCGGTCGAGGCCGCCGGGCTTGCGGACGACGAAGGCCTTCATTCTGTCCTCCTGGCCGGTCGCGCCGCCTGACGGGCGGCGGGGTTCGGTGAGGGGGTGCAGTTAGAACATGAGCCGCGGGATTCGAGCGGAGCGGGGTGGATTTCGGCGCTCTAGCTCAGGCGGCGCAGATAGGCCCGGCGCAGGCTCTTGCCGATCTCGCGGCCGAGTTCGAGGAGCAGCATGTCGACGATCTTCAGGAGGAACGGCCGGTCCGCCGTCGCCAGGGCCTCGCGGGCGGCGATGCAGGCCTCGGCGGCCTGCTCGAGCGGGCAGTCCGGCCGCGCATCGACGCAGTGGCCATAGGCCGTGTCGCTCAGCGCGCTGCCGGTCATGTCGACGAGGATGCCGTGCGCCCGGGCCGGGCGGCCGGTGCCGTCGCGCTCGTAGCGGGCGCGGGAGAGCACCCACAGGGTCCGCCCGGCGGCGTCCCGCACCCGGAACTCGGCGACGAACGAGCCGCCTTCCGCCGCGCCGTGCTGCATCCGGGCGATGACGGCGTCGCGGTCGTCGGGATGAATGCAGGCGGCGAAGACCCGCAGGGGCGCGCCCTTGGCCAGGCGGTCGAGATCGGCCCCGAACAGGCTGCCGGCGACGTCGTCGGCATGCATCCGGTCGCGGGCGATGTCCCACGACCAGGTGCCGACCATGTCCGCCGTCACCGGCGGGGCCGGCCGCACCCTTCCGGCGCCGCGTCTTCCCTCGACGTCCCCGATCATGACGGTCCGCAGCCCCTTCGCCTCGCTCGACACCCCCCGGTGGTCGGGCCTGTCCCGGCCTTGTGCGCTTTGCCGGCGAGGCCGGTCAATGCAGTCAATTTCCGGTGGCTGGGCCGGCCGAGCTGCACCGGGCGCGATGTCCGGCGCTCCGTAGTGGCGGGCGGATCACGAGGCCGGGCGCCCGATGGTCGGGCGGCACGATGAGAGGCGTCATCGACGACGCTGCCATCGGCGAGGTCATGGCTATGAGCATTTTTCGCTCGATGATGTTTTCGGCGCATCCGTGAATGGCTTTGTTTCTGTTATCGGTCCCGCACATGCGCGATATTTTTTTATCATGACGATTACGGGTCGACGTGAAGGGGGCGATCTTGTCGGCGACAACTCGGTTGGCCGTGGATCGGCGCGACTTCGTCGCATGGCCGGGCACTCCGCGAACGAACGCCGCGTCATGAACGCGACGTCATGGGCGGCCGAGGCGGCGGGGCGGCACCGGGCCGCCTTCGCCCTCGGCCTCGGCTTGCGCCCCAGAGGGATTTTCACTAGGAAACGGGGCATCGGGGCGTAGCGCAGTCTGGTAGCGCATCTGGTTTGGGACCAGAGGGTCGCTGGTTCGAATCCGGCCGCCCCGACCATCCACCCCACGGATCAGAGCCCGCGATGTCGACCGCCCGCATCTTCCGCCCTGCCAAGGACCCGACCCAGTCCGGCCTCGCCCGGACCAAGCAGTGGACGCTGGAGTTCGAGCAGACGAGCCCGCGGGAGACCGAGCCGCTGATGGGCTGGACCTCGTCCTCGGACATGCTGCAGCAGGTGCGGCTCGAGTTCGACACCAAGGAGGAGGCGATCGCCTACGCGACCCGCGAGGGCATCGCCTACCGGGTCGAGGAGCCGCAGCTGCCCCTGCGCCGCGGCCTCTCCTATTCCGACAATTTCAAGTACAACCGCACCGCGCCCTGGACGCACTGAGTTCCGGCCTCGCGCCTCAGAATGCGTAGCGCACGCCGCAAGAGGGCAGCTCCTCGGCCAGCAGCGCCTTGAATCGGTTAAGCCAGCGGCCCTTCCAGCCGCTGCGGTAGCGCAGGTTCTCCATCCCGCCCTCGGAGCGCTTGGTCTCTTGGATGTCGGGGCGCCACAAGAGCGCCTCGGCCTTCGGGTGCCAACGCAGGTTCACCGCGTGCAGCGCGGCGTTGTGGGTGAGGAAGATGATCTCGGCCTTCAGCTGCGCCCTCGCGGCGGGGCCAATCCCGGCATCGAGCGCGCGGAACAGCGCCCGCCAATCCTCCTCCCAGCCCTCGTAGAGGATCACCGGCGAGAAGTTGACGTGGACCTCGTAGCCGGCCGCCACGAAGGCGTCGATCGCCGCGATCCGCTCCGCCATCGGTGAGGTGCGCACGTCGACCACCCGGGCAATGCGCTCGGGCATCAGCGAGAAGCGGATCCGGGTCTTGCCCTCGGGCGCGTAGGCGAGCAGGTCGGGGTTGACGAACTTGGTGGCGAACGACGCCTTGGCGTTCGGGATGTCGCGGAACAGCCCGACGAGGTCGCGCACGCTGTCGCAGGCGAGCGCATCGACCGAGAGGTCGCCGTTCTCGCCGATGTCGTAGACCCAGAACCGGTCGTCGATCTGGTCGGGCGCGGGGAGGGGGCCTTGCGCGGCGGCGTGGCGCCGGATCGCCCGGCCGACCGCCTCCGTGTTGACGAACAGGGTGATCGGGTTGGCGTAGCCCTTGCGGCGCGGCACGTAGCAATAGGCGCAGGCCATCGCGCAGCCGTTCGAGCTCGACGGCGCGATGAAATGGGCGCTGCGCCCGTTCGGCCGCGAGGTCAGCCCCTTCTTGACCCCGAGCACCAGGGTCGAGCGCTTGATCCGCACCCAGTCCTCGACCGAGCCGGCATTGCCGTGCAGCTCCGGGATGTTCCAGTGCGAGGGCACGACGATGCGCCGCGCGTCGGGAAAGCGCTCCAGGATCTCGCGGCCGCGAAGGAATTCCTCCACCGCGGGCTCGTGGTAGATCGTGTCGATGGCGAGAAGGTTCGACAGCGGCGGGCTCGGAGGCGGTGCTGGGGGACCCGTCACGATCTAGGGCGGTCGCGGGGCTCCAGCAGGGGCACCAGCAGGCTCGCCGCCGCGAAGGCGCCGCCGACCGCGCAGAGCGCCGGCCAGCCGCCGGCCGCGAAGGCCCGGGTGCCGGCCGAGGCGCCGAGTGCCCCGCCGACGAAGATCGCGGTGAAGAACACCGTGTTGATCCGCCCGCGGGCGCCGGGGGCGAGGGCATAGACCCGGGTCTGGTTGGCGATCAGCGCGGTGTTGATGCCGATGTCGATGAGCAGCACCCCGACCGCGAGGGCGACCAGCGAGTGGCCGCCGAACAGGCCGAACACCGCGAAGGCGGCGAGCGTCAGCACGGCGCCGCCGATCAGCACCGGGCGCGGACTCCGCGTGTCGGCGAAGCGCCCGGCGAGGGGGGCGCAGAGCGCGCCCGCCGCGCCGATCAGCCCGAACAGGCCGGCACCGGCCGGATCGAGCCCGAAGGGCGGCGCCTCGACGAGGAGCGCCAGGGTGGTCCAGAACGCGTTGAAGGCGGCAAACAGTAGCGCCTGGGCCAGCGCCGCGCGGCGCAGGACCGGCTGGGTCCGCACCAGGTCGAGGATCGAGCCCATCAGCGCGCCGTAGCTGAGCCGCGCGGCGGGCGGCGTCCGCGGCAGCCCGGCCCAGGCGAGGCCCGCGAGCGCCACCGACAGCCCGGCCGCCCCGACGAACACCGCCCGCCAGCCCGCCCAGGCGCCGACGAAGCCGCTCAAGGTCCGGGCGAGCAGGATGCCGAGCAGCAGGCCGGTCATCACCTGGCCGACCATCCGGCCGCGCACCGCGTCGGGCGCCAGCTCGGCGGCGAAGGGCACCGCCTGCTGGGCGGCGGTCGAGAGCACCCCGATCAGGAAGCTCGCCAGCACCAGGACGGAGAGGCTGGTGCTCGCGGCGGCCAGCACCAGCACGCCGGCGAGGAGCAGCAGCTGGCCGACGATCAGGCTGCGCCGCGCCAGCTTGTCGCCGAGCGGCACGAGGCCGAGGATGCCGACCCCGTAGCCGGCGAGCGTCGCGGTCGGCACCAGCACCGAGGCGTCGTGGCCGAAGACCTGGACCAGGAGGCCGAGCAGCGGCTGGTTGTAGTAGATGTTGGCGACCGCCCCGCCGGCGATCAGGCTGAGGCTCAGGCGGGTCGCGGCGGAGAGGGGCGACATGGACTGGGATCCTGGATTTGGGTCCTGCGTGAGCGCGTCTCGTGCGGGTGCGGGCCCGACATAGCTGGTTTTCGCGCCGCGGCACGGGGCCTGCCCGCACGGGAGGCCCGCCCTGCGGGCATGCCGCCCGAGGGCAGAGGCTCGGGCGGAAGGCGCGATCACACGCCCGTGAGGCACCTTCTGTTGGCGGAGATCATCGCCACATGAGGCAATGAGCAGCCGGAAGATCCGGCTTGCCTCGGCGCGAGACGCGCCGATATTTTTCCCCGATCGCAGTCGATCGGTTCCCCGACGGGCGAAACGCGACGCGGGACGGAGTGCGGATGCGCCCTTCGTCCATGGCCCGGCCGATGGCCGCGGCGCGGGCGCACCGGGAACCGGGTTCCTCCGAGAGACGATGACGAGGGACCATGAGCGGTGATGCATCCCGCCATCGACGCGATCCATCGCCTTGAGGAGACGGACGATGTCGCAGTACCGCGTACTGTTCGCCAAGCAGATCCTCGGAGTCCCGTTCACCGTCGGGACCGTGGAGATCACCCGTGCCCGCGACCCGGAGCGGGCGGTGCGCGCCGCCGCCCTGCGCTTTGCGCGCCAGCACGGCGTCGAGGATTGGCGCGAGCGGGCCGACGTGGCCGCGCTCGACGGGGCGGCCCAGCCCGCCTGACCGGCTCCCCCATATCCACGGTTCGATGCAGCGCCCGATTGCCCCGCGATCGGGCGCTGGCCTATGAGGGGCGACGACCCGACTGACCTAAGCGGACGAAGCGTTGGCAGGCCAACGCTTCGTCCGCTTAGAGTCTTGTATTTTCGCAGATTTCTACCGCAAAACCGGCCGCCACTTTTGCGAAATCTGCTCAGAGGACGCCCCGCCCGATGGCACGCCTGCGCTCCGATTTCTGGGTCGCCGCCCACCTGCGCCGCTGCGCGGTCGAGGGGGTGAGCGCGGTGCAGCGCCGCCGCGGCGCGCCGGAGGCGGGGGCGATCTTCGTCAAGGTCGACCGCCTCGACGGGAGCGCCGACCTCTACGGCCCGGCGCCCCAGGCCATGTTCGAGGGCAACGAGGAGGGCGGGCGCCGCTTCGAGGCCCTGATGCGCGAGGCCCTGCCGCCGGACGTCGAGGCCCGGCTCGCCAAGGAAATCCGGTTCGATTCCGACCTCTGGATCGTCGAGATCGACGACCGGGAGGGCCGGCATTTCCTGGACCTGTCCGCGTAGGGTCTTCGGCCAGTCGGCTGTCCGCCGGCGCTGGAACGCGGCATAAGGGGGGACCGCCCCCGAGGCGGTGGCATCGGCCCTGCAAGCGTCGCGGGGCCTCAGGTTCTCGCACCACCCCGTCAGGCCCGCACGCTTCCCATGACGTCCTCCGATTCCACGCTCCCCGCCATCAAGGACCTCCTCGCCACCCTCGTGGGGTTCGAGACGGTCAGCTCGGCGAGCAACCTGCCTCTCGTCGATCACGTCGAGGACTATTGCCGCCGCCACGGCGCCGCGGTCGAGCGGGTGGTCGATGCGACCGGCGAGAAGGCGGCCCTGTGGGTCACCGTCGGGCCGGCGGACCGGCCGGGCTACGTGCTGTCGGGCCACAGCGACGTCGTGCCGGTGGAGGGCCAGGACTGGACGCACGACCCGTTCCGGCTGACCGAGATCGACGGGCGCCTCTACGGCCGCGGCACCTCCGACATGAAGGGCTTCCTCGCCGTCTGCCTGGCGCTCCTGCCCGAGATGGCGGCGGCTCCCCTCGCCCGCCCGCTGCACCTCGCGATCTCCTACGACGAGGAGATCGGCTGCCTCGGCGTCCGGCCGCTCATCGCCCATCTCCGCGAGCGCGGCGTTCAGCCTCTCGGCTGCTTCGTCGGCGAGCCGACCGGCATGGCGGTGGTGATCGGTCACAAGGGCAAGTACGGCGCGAAGGCGACCTTCCGGGGCCGGGCCTGCCACTCGGCGCTGGCGCCGACGGGGGTCAACGCGATCGAGTACGCGGCGCGCTTCATCGACCGGGTGCGGCTGACCGCCGAGGGCCTGGCGAAGAACGGTGCCCGCGACGACCTCTACGACGTGCCCCACACGACCGGGCTCACCGCCCTGGTCCAGGGCGGCACGGCGCTCAACATCGTGCCCGACCGCTGCACCGTCGGGTTCGAGTTCCGGGGCATCGCCGCCGACGATCCCCGCGCCCTCGCCGAGACGGTGCTGGCCTATGCCCGCGACGTGCTGGTGCCGGAGATGCAGGCCCGCGATCCGGCGTGCGGCCTCACGGTCGAGCCGGTGATCGACTATCCGGGCCTCGACATCGCCCCCGACGCGCCCCTCGTCACCCTGGCCAAGCGGCTGGCCGGCCGCAACGCCCACGCCAAGGTGTCCTACGGCACCGAGGCCGGCCTGTTCCAGAGCCTCGGCGACATCCCTTCGGTGGTGATCGGCCCCGGCGACATCGCCCGCGCCCACAAGGCCGACGAGTATGTCGAGACCGGCGAGCTCGCGGACTGCGCCGCCTTCCTGCGCCGGCTGATCGCCGAGAGCTGCGCGTAGAGGCCATGACGGCCCCTCGGCCGGGCCTGCCCGGCCGGCGCTTGACCGCGGCCGCGTCGAGGCGGATGACCGCGCGCCCAGTTCCGCCCAGCGTGCACTTCCATGATCGTCCGTCCCCGGCCCGGCGCTCTCGCGATCCTGTTCGCGTGGCGCGGGTCGATCCTGCCGCAGATCGCCCCGCAGGTGGTCGCCCTCACCGCCATGTCCTGCCTGGTGGTGGCGACGGAGCGGGGCTGGGCCCACGCGATCCCGCTCAATGCCGGGATCGGGCCGTTCACGCTGATCGGCCTCGCCCTCTCGATCTTCCTCAGCTTCCGCAACAACGCCTGCTACGACCGCTGGTGGGAGGCCCGGAAGGTGTGGGGTGCCCTGATCGTCGAGACCCGGGGCCTCGCCCGGCTGCTCGGGGCGCTGCTGCCGGCGGATGGGGCAGGGAACGAGGCGCTGCGCCGGCGCTGCCTCGACCGCCTCGCGGGCTTCGCCCACGCGCTCCATGCCCGCCTGCGCGGGCGCGACGCCGCCGCGGCGGCCGCCCCCTTCCTGCCGGAGGCCGAGCGCGGGCGGCTCGCTGCCTGCGCCAGCCCGGCGGACGCGGCGCTCTCGAACCTCGCCGCCGATCTCGGGGCGGCACTGCGGGAGGGGTCCTTGAGCGACGTATCGTTCGGCCTGTTCGAGCAGAAGCTCGCCGGGCTGTCGGGGGTGCAGGCGGCCTGCGAGCGCATCCAGGGCACGCCCTTGCCCTTCGCCTACACGCTGCTCCTCTACCGCACCGCCTGGCTCTACTGCCTGCTCCTGCCCTTCGGGCTCGCCGCCTCCCTCGGCTGGGGCACGCCGGTGGCGACGGCGCTCGTCGCCTACACCTTCTTCGGCCTCGACGCGCTCGGCGACGAGCTGGAGGAGCCGTTCGGCTCGGCCGCCAACGACCTGCCCCTCGACGCGCTCCTGCGCACCGTCGACGGCGTGGTGCAGGACGCGCTCGGCGCGCCGGTGCCGCCGCCGCTGGCGCCGGAGCGCTACTGGCTGCGCTAAGAGCGCAGCCGCCTGCGCTGAACGAGGTTACTGCCCCGGCATGGTGAGGACGAGCGGCCCGTTGCGGGTCGCCACCACCGTGTGCTCGTACTGCACCGTCAGGGCCCGCGGGCGGCTGTAGAGGGTCCAGGGATCGTCGCCGTCGTTCTCGGCGAAATCGGCGCCGAGCGACAGGAACGGCTCGACGGTGAAGACCAGCCCCTCGGCCATGATCCGGCGCTCGGAGGCGTCGGGCCAGGTCGCGATCTCGGTCGGCTCCTCGTGCAGCGAGGCGCCGACGCCGTGGCTCGCGAGGTTGCGCACCAGGGTGTAGCCGTTCTTCTTGGCGAAGGCGCCGACCGCCCGGCCGATGCCGGAGAGCGGCTTGCCGGCCCCGACCTGGCGCAGGCCCGTCCACATCGCCCGGCGCCCGTCGCGGCACAGCCGCTCGACCGCGCGGGTCACCGGCGGCACCGCGAAGGAGGCGCCGGTATCGGAGAACCAGCCGTCCTTCTCCGCCGAGACGTCGATGTTGACGAGGTCGCCGGGGGCGATGCGGCGCTCGCCCGGGATGCCGTGCGCGACCTCCTCGTTGACGCTGATGCAGGTCGCGCCGGGAAAGCCGTAGACCATCTCGGGCGCCGGCCGGGCACCCGCCCGCTCCAGGAAGTCCCGCCCGATCGTGTCGAGCTCGAAGGTGGTCATGCCGGGCCCGATCGCCCGGCCCATCGCCTCCAGCGCCTCGGCGACGATGCGCCCGATCCGGCGCAGGCCCTCCAGCTCGTCGTCGCTCGATACCGTCATCTCGTCGTCCCTCGCGCGGCAGGTCGCAGGCCCCGGCGGGGAGCTTGTGCCATCGCGGCGGGGTTCCGGCCAAGCGTCAGACGCCGGCCAGGGTCCGCGTGAGGTCGCTGTCTGCGTCGGTCAGGTCCTCGATGACGCTGAAATGATGCCGCCCGGCGATCTCGAACGCCCGCGTCTCCGCTCCGAGCCCGTGCCAGACCGTCGGCAGCAGCAGGTTCTGGCGCCGGAATTCCGGCAATTCGTCGCCCCCCGCGACGGCGACCAGCCGGGCGCCCGGGCGCGGGGCGAGGAGGGCGGGGCTCTCGGCCCGGGCCTCGGCGGGATCGAGGCGCAGGGTCTCGTTCATCCCCGTGCCGAGGAGCGGGCGCAGGTCGTGGACGCCGCTGATCGACACCACCCGGGCGAGGCGCTCCGCGCAGGCGAGGGCGATGTCGGTGCAGAGCATGCGGCTGACGAGGTGGCCGCCGGCGGAGTGGCCGGAGAGATGGATCGGCCCCGCCACCTCGGCGCTCGCCCGGTCGAGGAAGGCGGCGATCTCGGCGGTGATGCCGGCGATGCGCGCCTCCGGGCAGAGCGTGTAGCTCGGCAGCGCGACGGCGAGGCCGTGGGCGAGGGGTCCCGCTGCGAGATGTGACCAGACCGAGCGGTCGAACGCCTTCCAGTAGCCGCCATGGACGAACACCGCGAGGCCCCGCGGCGCGCCCTCGGGCAGGAACAGGTCGTAGGCGTGGCGCGGCCCGGCGCCGTAGGGCAGGCCGAGACGGGCGCGGCCCTGCTCCGACAGCCGCTCGCGGAAGGCGGAAGCGGCCTCGCTCCAGCGGGCCGGGTAGGCCTTGGCGTCGGGGACCGCCCCGACATTGTCGTAGGCGCGGTCGATGTCCCCGAGGGCGCTGTCGGTCGTCCAGGATGGAGCCTGCATCACGCTTCGTCCGGCACGATCGCGGTCGCCTCGATCTCGACCAGCGCCCCCGGCTCGACGAGGTCGGCGACGCCGACGAGGGCCATGGCGGGGAAGTGCCGGCCCATCACCCGGCGGTAGACGGGCCCGAGTTCGGCGAGCGACGCGCGGTAGGTCTCGACGCTGCGCACGTACCAGGTCAGGCGGGCGACGTGCTCCGGCCCGGCGCCGGCCTCGGCGAGCACCGCCAGGATGTTGCGAAGGATCTGCTCGACCTGGGGCACGAAGCCCTCGGCCAGCACCTCGTCCGCGTCCCAGCCGATCAGGCCGCCGGTCATCACCACGGTACCGCGGCCGGCCATGCCGTTGGCGTAGCCCTTGGGCTTCTTCCAGCTCGGCGGCTGGAGGGTGGTCAGGGCCGGCGCCCCGGTGTCGGGGCGGAGCGGGATCGGGCTGGCGGTCATGCGGAGTCTCCCTGAATGGTTGCGGCCTCCGCCTCGGCCTGCTTACGCAGGGCGAAGCGTTGCAGCTTGCCGGATTCGGTCTTCGGCAGGGCGGCCACGTAATGCACCGCCCGCGGATACTTGTAGGGTGCGAGATCCTGCTTCACGTGATCCTGCAACGCCTGCGTCATCGCCGCGTCGCCGATGAAGCCGGCATTCAGCACCACGTAGGCCGCGACGATGCGGCCGCGCTCCGGGCAGGGCGCCGCGACGACGCCGCATTCGGCCACCGCCGGGTGGGCGAGCAGGCTCGCCTCCACCTCCGGCCCGGCGATGTTGTAGCCGGCCGAGACGATCATGTCGTCGTTGCGGGCCTGGAACCAGAAATACCCGTCTGCATCCTGCAGGTAGGTGTCGCCGGTGACGTTCCAGCCGTCCTGGACGTAGACGGTCTGCCGCTCGTCGGCGAGGTAGCGGCAGCCGATCGGCCCGCGCACCGCGAGGCGGCCCGGCACGCCGGGCGGGCAGGGCCGGCCGGCCTCGTCGATCACCCTGGCCTCGTAGCCCGGCACCGGCTTGCCGGTCGCGCCCGGGCGGATCTCGTCCTCGGGCGAGGCGATGAAGATGTGCAGCATCTCGGTCGCGCCGATGCCGTCCATCAGCTTCAGGCCAGTCGCCTTCGACCAGGCATGGAAGGTCGGCGCCGGCAGGGTCTCGCCGGCCGATACGCACTTTCGCAAGCTCGACAGGTCGGCTTGCCCGATCAGCCCCAGCATCGCCCGGTAGGCGGTCGGCGCCGTGAACAGGATCGTGGCGCGGTGGCGGGTGATCGCGGCGGCGAGATCCGCCGGGCCGGCCTTCTCGAGCAGAACCGCCCGGGCGCCGACCCGGAACGGGAACAGCACCAGCCCCCCGAGGCCGAAGGTGAAGGCGAGCGGCGGCGAGCCGATGAACACGTCGTCCTCATTCGCCCGCAGGACCTCGCGGGCGTAACAATCGCAGATCACCAGGAGGTCGCGCTGGTAATGGATCGTCGCCTTCGGCAGGCCGGTGGTGCCGGAGGTGAAGCCGAGCAGGCACGGATCGTCGGCCCGGGTCGGCGGCGGCTCGAACTGGTCGGTGGCGCCGTCGAGGAGGTCGCCGAGCTCGCCCCCGGCGGTGCCGCGCCAGGTGACGACCCGCACCGGCTCGGTCCGGCCGTCGGCGGCTTTCGCCATCTCGTCGATCAGCCCGGCATCGCAGAGCGCGAGCGGGATGCGGGCCTTGTCGAGGATCTGGGTCAGCTCGCGCGCCCGCAGCAGCGGCATCGTCGCCACCACGATCCCGCCCGCCTTGATGATCGCGAGGTACAACGCGACCTTGGTCGGGTTGTTGGCCGAGCGCAGCAGCACCCGGCCCCCCGGCACCAGGCCGAGGCGGTCGACGAGAACGTTCGCCATCCGGTCGATCTGCCGCTTCAGCGCGGCATAGGTCCAGGTGACGTGCTCGCCGACGAGGGCCACCCGGTCGCCGCGCCCCTCCGCGACGTGGCGGTCGACCAGCTCGACGGTGGCGTTCAGGTGCTCGGGATAGCCGAGCCGGTCGAGGTTGACGAAGTCCGGCATCCGGTCCGGCGGCGGCAGGTTGTCCCGCACGAAGGTGTCGGGGCGCCGCGCCCACGGGCTGGCACCGGGGCCGATGGCGGCCTCCGGTTGCGCGGACTCCTCTTGCGCGAAGGCCGAGGTTTCCGGGCTCTGGGTCTGCGGCATTCGGGTCTCCGGCACGGCAGCCTCCATCGGACACTCCTCTGGTGAGATTCTGCCCTCAGGCGAGAATCTGGCGGGCGATGACGAGCTTCTGGACCTCGGTGGCGCCCTCGTAGATCCGCAGCGCCCGGATCTCGCGGTAGAGCGTCTCCGGCACCGAGCCGGAGCGGACGCCCTCGCCGCCATGGAGCTGCACCGCCCGGTCGATCACCTCTTGCGCCGCTTCCGTCGCCACCATCTTGGCCATCGCGGCCTCGCGGGTGATGCGGGGCGCGCCCGAATCCCGTGTCCAGGCGGCGCGGTAGACGTGGAGCGCCGCGGTATCGATCGCCGTCGCCATCTCGGCGAGGCTGGTCTGGGTCAGCTGCATCGCGGAAAGCGGTGCGCCGAACAGCTTTCGCGATTGTGCGCGCCGGAGCGAGGCGTCGAGGGCGCGGCGGGCGAAGCCGAGCGCCGCCGCGCCGACAGTCGCGCGGAAGACGTCGAGCGTCGCCATCGCGACCTTGAACCCGGCCCCGGCCGGGCCGATGCGGTTCTCCGCCGGCACCCGGCAATCCTCGAAGCGCAGGCGCGCGAGCGGGTGGGGGGCGATGGTGTCGAGGCGCTCCGCGATGGTCAGGCCCGGCGTGTCGGCCGGCACGAGGTAGGCCGAGAGGCCCCGCGCGCCTGGTGCCTCGCCGCTGCGGGCGAAGACGACGTAGGTGTCGGCGATGCCGCCGTTCGAGATCCAGGTCTTCTCGCCGGTAAGCCGCACCATGCCGCCATCGGCTGGCGCCGCCGCGAGGGCGATCTGGGCGACGTCCGAACCCGCTTCCGGCTCGGTCAGCGCGAAGGCGGCGATGCGGCGGCCCGCCCGCACCCCGGGCAGCACCGCCTCGCGCTGCGCCGCCGTGCCGGCGAGGGTCAGCGCCCCGGTGCCGAGACCCTGCATGGCGAAGGCGAAGTCGGCGAGGCCGTCATGGCGGGCGAAGGTCTCGCGCAGGAGGCACAGGGCGCGCACGTCGAACACCCCGTCCTCGGGGGCGGCGAAGCGCAGGAACCCTGCTTCGCCCAGCGCCGACACGAGACGCCGGCACGAACCGTCGACGTCGTGGTGGTCGACGAGGGCGGGCACCGTGCGGGCGGCCCAGTCCTCGGCCTCCGCGGCGAGGTCGCGGTGGCGGGGCTCGAAGAAAGGCCAGTCGAGGAAGGTTTGGTCCGGCATGTCAGCGACCTCCGGCGTGAGTCACCCGAGCCGTAGCAACACCCGTCCCACCCGCACCCTCATCCTGAGGTGCCCACGCAGTGGGCCTCGAAGGAGGGCTCCAGGGATCTCGGAGCCTCCTGGAAGCCTCCTTCGAGGTCAGTCGATCTGGCATCGACTGACACCTCAGGATGAGGTTCGGGGTGGGAGGAATGGGGTCAGTGAGGATCATCGCTCAATTCCCCTCGAAGACCGGTTTCGTCTTGCCGGCGAAGGCCTCGAAGGCCCTGCGGAAATCCTGGGTCTTCATGCAGAGCGCCTGGGCCATCGCCTCGGCGTCGATGGCGGCGTCCACCCCCATCGCCCATTCCATGTGCAGCATCCGCTTGGTCAGGCCGTTGGCGTAGGCCGGGCCCTGCACCAGCGCCCGGGCGGTCTCGCGGGCCGCGTTCAAGGATTCTCCGGCCGGCACCAGGCGGTTGAAGAAGCCCCAGCGCTCGCCCTCCTCGGCGCTCATGAAGCGGCCGGTGTAGAGGAGCTCCGAGGCCCGGCCCTGGCCGACGATCCGGGGCAGGATCGCGCAGGCGCCCATGTCGCAGCCGGCGAGGCCCACCCGGTTGAACAGGAACGCCACCTTGGCGCCGGCACCCGCCACCCGCAGGTCGGAGGCCATGGCGATGATCGCACCCGCCCCCGCGCAGACGCCCTCGACGGCGGCCACGACCGGCTGAGGGCAGGCCCGCATCTCCTTGACGAGGTCGCCGGTCATCGTCGTGAAGGCGTGGAGGTCGGCAGCGCCCATCGTGGTCAAGGGCTCGATGATCTCGAACACGTCGCCGCCGCTGGAAAAATTGCCGCCCGCACCCGTGACGACGACCGCCGTCACGCTCTCCTCGAAGCGCAGCGCCCGGAAGGTGTCGCGCAATTCCGCGTAGCTCTCGAAGGTGAGCGGGTTCTTCTTCTCCGGCCGGTTCAAGGTCACGGTCGCAATGCCGTCTTCGATCGCGAGGCCGAAATGCTGCGGCGTGAACCCGGCGAGCGGGGCCGCGATGGCGTTCTGGCGCCTCATGGTGCCTCCCTGGCGTGTCGGTTTGGGTTTGGCCGGCGCGCCGCCCGGCCGCACCGAGGCCTTGAGGGCGGAGAGCTGGGTCGAGAGCGCGTCCTGCTCGGAGGGATCGAGGGCGCCGACGAGTTCGGCGATCCAGTCGGCATGGGCCCGGGCCATCCCGGCGAAGACGCGCCGCCCCTCCGCGGTCAGGCGCACCTGCACCGCCCGGCGGTCGGTTTCCGAGACCTGGCGGTCGATCAGTCCTTCCTGCGCCAGCCGCTCGACGAGGCCGGTGACGTTGCCGTTCGACACCATCATCCGGCGCGACAGCTCGCTCAGCATGATGCCGTCGGGCGCGCGCTCGAGCTGCGCCAGCAGGTCGAAGCGCGGGAGCGTGGTGTCGAACTGGTCGCGCAGGCGCCGGCGGATCTCTGCCTCGATGGTGTTGGCGGTGGTGAGCAGGCGCAGCCACAGCCGCAATTCGCTGCGGTGCCCGGGGACCTCGGCGGGAATCTCGACTGGGGCGTTCACAGCTCGCCTCCCGCCACCGCGACGGCCTGGCCGGTAACGGCGCCGGCCTGCCGTCCGGCGAGCCACAAAACCGCGTCGGCCACTTCCTCAGGGCGGATCAGGCGGCCCATCGGGTTGTGGCGGGTGAATTCGGTCATGAGGTCGTCGCGGGCCCGGCCGGTCTTCGCTTCGAGCCCGTCGATGGCGCTGCCGACGAGGTCGGTGTCGGTGAAGCCGGGGCAGACCGCGTTGACGGTGATGCCGGTGGCGGCGAGTTCCAGTGCCAGCGCCCGGGTGAGGCCGACGACGGCGTGCTTGGCGGCGCAATAGGCGCTGACGTAGCCGTAGCCCTTGAGCCCGGCAGTGGAGGCGATCGTGACGATCCGGCCGCCGCCGCCCGCCTTCATCCCGGGGACGACGGCGCGGGCCGCGACCAGCACCGGCTCGACGTTGAGCGCCATCATCCGGCGCAAGGTGTCGACGTCGCTGCGGGCGAGCGGCGCGGTCTCGGCGCCGCCGGCATTGTTGACCAGGACCGCGACCGGGCCGGCCTGCTCCGCTGCTTGCTTCAGCGCGTGCTCCAGGGCCGCCGCGTCGGTCACGTCGGCCGCGACGGCGTGGGCGGCGCCGAGGTCCCGGCGGGCCCGCTCGGCCCTCTCCGGGCTGCGGCCGAGCAGAGTCACCCGCTCCCCCGCCGCCACGAACGCCGCCGCGATCGCCCGCCCGATGCCGCGGGTCGCACCGGTGACGAGGACGTGGCGGGGAGGAGGGGTGTGGGGCATGGATATTTCAACCTTAAAGGATTTGGGCGGATTTCCCCTCCCCCCTCTGCGGGGGAGGGTGGCCCCCGCGTCAGCGGGGGTCGGGAGAGGGGAACCACGCTTCAGGATAAAGCAGAGCCGTTCTGACGGGCTCCCCCTGAATCAGCGTCGCGCTGCCCCTCTCCCGCCCGGCTCCGCCGGGCACCCTCCCCCGCAGAGCTACGGCCTTAACGGATTTGATTCGTTCGCCGGAAAACGCCGTGCAGTGCGCGGCCAAGCCGAATCTAAGGTTGAAATCAGTACCCGCAGAGGCGT
>NZ_JBEXZS010000092.1:0-1104 GCF_040593685.1 Methylobacterium sp. EM32
CCTCCCCTGTCGCAACAGGGGCACTCGGCCTCGACACCATTCTGGGGGGCGGCTTCGCGGCCAACCGTGCCCACCTGGTCGAGGGGCGGCCGGGCTCGGGCAAGACCACGCTGGCGCTGCAATTCCTCCGCGACGGGGCGCGGCTCGGCGAGCGCTGCCTCTACATCACCCTCTCGGAGAGCCGCCGCGAGCTCGTCTCGGTGGCCTCCCGACACGGCTGGTCGCTCGACGGCATCGAGATCTTCGAGCTGGTGCCGCCCGAGTTCAGCATCGACAAGCGCCAGCAGCAGAGCCTGGTCCATTCCTCCGACCTCGAACTCGGCGAGACCGTGCGGCTCGCCATCGCGGAGATCGACCGGATCAAGCCCCAGCGCGTGGTGTTCGACAGCCTGTCGGAGATCCGCCTGCTCTCGCAGAGCTCCCTACGCTACCGCCGCCAAGTGCTGGCTTTGCGCAGCTATCTCCTCATCCACGACACCACTGCGCTCCTCCTCGACGACCTCACCGTCGACCAGGACGACCACAACTTGCACAATCTCTGCCACGCGGTGATCCAGCTCGAACAGCTTGTCCCCCTCTACGGCGGCGAGCGCCGGCGCCTGCGGGTGATCAAGATGCGCGGTACGCATTTCCGTGGCGGCTACCACGACTTCGTCATCCGTCGCGGCGGCCTCTCGGTGTTCCCGCGCTTGGTCGCGGTCGAGCACGGCCATCCCTCTGAGGTCGACCGCCTCAGCAGCGGTAATGGCGCCCTCGACGCGCTGCTCGGCGGCGGGCTCGACCGAGGCACCAGTACGATGCTTCTCGGCCCTTCCGGCGTCGGCAAGTCCTCGACCGCGCTCACCTACGTGACGGCGGCGCTGGCGCGGGGCGAGCGCGGGCTGATCCTGAGCTTCGACGAGTCGACGGGGATCCTGATGCGCCGGGCTGCCGGTCTCGGTATGGATATCACGGCGGCGGTCGCGGAGGGGCGCCTGCGGGTCGAGCAGATCGACCCGGCGGAGGTCTCGCCGGGCGAGCTCGCCGCCATGGTGAGCGACGCTGTCGAGCGCGAGGGCGTGCGGCTCGTGCTGATCGACTCGCTCACCGGCTATCAGAACGCGA
>NZ_JBEXZS010000093.1:0-1116 GCF_040593685.1 Methylobacterium sp. EM32
CGCCACGATGCGGAGGCTGTGAAGCAGCCTTTGCACCAGGGCCTCAATGGCGACTCGACCCACCGTCGGCGGGACCAGAACGGCGAACTCGTCGCCTCCAAGCCGTGCCGGAACACACGAACTCAGGTACTCGGCACGGAGCTCGTCCGCCACGCGGCGCAGCACTTCGTCGCCTGCGGCGTGCCCCAAAGCGTCGTTGACGTCCTTGAAGCCATCGAGATCGATCAACAGCACCGCAAATTCCGTATTCCTGGCATCGGCTTCCCGCAGGCGGCTGTCCAGAACCCGGTTGAACTCCGCCCGGTTGGATAGCTGAGTAAGATCGTCGGTGCGAGCGGTCTGTCGTAGCTTTTGTTCCATATGATACTGCTCGGTGATGTCCTGAAGCAGGCCCATCAGCGCGACGGGCCTTCCCTTCGACACCTCGATCTCCCCGAGGCAACGAACTCGTCGGCGGTTGCCCTTTGCCGTCATCAAGTCAGCATCCAGCTCGAACGGCAGACCCGTGTTGAGCGTGCGCATCACCGCGGCAAGAAACGCGCTCCTATCCGGCTCCGGAAAGAAGTTCATAATCTCGTCATTCGGCACACCGCCGCTCACGGGCAGTTCATGGATCGCGAAGATGCCGTCTGACCAGGTCGCGGCGCGGAGTCCGAGATCGTAGCGCCAGGAGCCCATCACGGCCATGCGCTCCGCCTGTTTGAACTGCCGCCGCTCGCGCTCGAGGTGCTCGACGGTCAGGCGTCTATCCTCGGCCGCTTCGGCCGCATGTAACGCGGCCATTCTCGCCTCAAGAAGCGCTTCGGCCATGCAGGCCAGTTCCGAAAGAACCTCCACATCAGCGGCGCAGGGTTCACGAGGCTTGTCGTCCAGTACGCAGAGGGTGCCGACGACGACCGCATCACCGCCGGTCTGCATGACCCGGACGGGCACCCCAGCATAGTAGCGGATGTTAGGGGCGCCAATGACAAACGGACTCGACGCGAAGCGTGGATCGAGTCGAGCATCGGCCACGGTCAAAGGTGCTTCGGTCTCGAAGACGACGGGGCAGAATGCTCCGGCACGAGGCGTCTCGGACGCCAAGGGACCGCATCGCGCCTTGAACCATTGCCGTTC
>NZ_JBEXZS010000094.1:0-1226 GCF_040593685.1 Methylobacterium sp. EM32
GCCTGGTCTCGCCTCGGACGTGGACGAGGCTCGGCAGGAGCGACACCAGCAGGCCTGCGTCGGGCGAGCCGAAGGTGCAGTAGCCCACGAGCATGCGGACGTCCGCCGGGCCGTCCTGCCGCCCGACCCGGAACTCGCCGGGCCCCACCTCGACCGGCATCGTCTCGGAGCCTTCGGTCGGGGGCGTGAGGCTCGACATATCGAACGCGTCCGCGGCCGGGACAAGGAGGAAGTCCCCCTGCTCCAGGACCACCGGATCGCGGTCCCGGATCGTCAGGCGGCATGAGCCCTCCAGCGCGGCGCAGTAGAACGGACGACCGTGCTCCGCCCGGCGGACGCGCCAGGGACCCGAGGCGCTCACGGACTTGGAGAACGCGGCTCTGGGACGGAGCAGGGTGACGACGTCGGCGAGCGGATCGGACATTTCCGGACTGTTGCTAATGAGATCAGGACGCGCGATTGTAGCTCGTCCCGCTGTCCGGATCTATCCATCGCTGGTCACAACCTGATGGAGCCGACATGCAAACCGTCCTGATCACTGGATGCTCGTCCGGGTTCGGTCTTGAGATCGCCCGCCTTTTCCTCGACCAGGGCTGGAACGTGGTAGCCACCATGCGTACGCCGCGCGCGGTGGACCTGCCCGCCTCCGACCGCCTGCGCGTCCTCGCCCTCGACGTCACCGATGCGACGAGCATCCAGCGGGCGGTCGATAGCGCCGGACCCATCGACGTCCTGGTCAACAACGCCGGCATCGGCTGGCTCAACGCCCTCGAAGGCACGCCGATGGAGGTGGTGCGCGAGGTCTTCGAGACGAACACGTTCGGGACGATGGCCATGACCCAGGCGGTGCTGCCGCAGTTCCGGGAGCGCCGGGCCGGTGTCGTCGTGAACGTGAGCTCCAGCGTCACGCAGAAGCCGCTGCACCTGCTCTCCGTCTACACGGCGAGCAAGGCCGCGGTGAACGCCTTCACGGAGTCCCTGGCCCTGGAGTTGGAGCCGTTCGGCGTGCGGGTGCGCCTGGTCATCCCCGGGCGGGCGCCTGAAACCGCGTTTGGCCAAACCGCACGGGCTCGCATGACGGCGGGCTTCCCTGAACCCTACGCCGGCCTGGTGCAGGAGGTGTTCGCGGCTTGGCAGCAGCAGCCCCCGGACGAGGTGACGCGTTCCGTCGACGTGGCGGAGGCGGTCTGGCGCGCCGCGACCGACCCGGCCTGCCCGATGCGCCT
>NZ_JBEXZS010000095.1:0-1226 GCF_040593685.1 Methylobacterium sp. EM32
GCCTGGTCTCGCCTCGGACGTGGACGAGGCTCGGCAGGAGCGACACCAGCAGGCCTGCGTCGGGCGAGCCGAAGGTGCAGTAGCCCACGAGCATGCGAACGTCCGCCGGGCCGTCCTGCCGCCCGACCCGGAACTCGCCGGGCCCCACCTCGACCGGCATCGTCTCGGAGCCTTCGGTCGGGGGCATGAGGCTCGACATCTCGAACGCGTCCGCGGCCGGGACAAGGAGGAAGTCCCCCTGCTCCAGGACTACCGGATCGCGGTCCCGGATCGTCAGGCGGCATGAGCCCTCCAGCGCGGCGCAGTAGAACGGACGACCGTGCTCCGCCCGGCGGACGCGCCATGGACCCGAGGCGCTCACGGACTTGGAGAACGCGGCTCTGGGACGGAGCAGGGTGACGACGTCGGCGAGCGGATCGGACATTTCCGGACTTTCGCTAATGAGATTAGGACGCACGATTGTAGCTCGTCCCGCTGTCCGGATCTATCCATCGCTGGTCACAACCTGATGGAGCCGACATGCACACCGTCCTGATCACTGGATGCTCGTCCGGGTTCGGTCTTGAGATCGCCCGCCTTTTCCTCGACCGGGGCTGGAACGTGGTAGCCACCATGCGTACGCCGCGCGCGGTGGACCTGCCCGCCTCCGACCGCCTGCGCGTCCTCGCCCTCGACGTCACCGATGCCACGAGCATCCAGCGGGCGGTCGACAGCGCCGGCCCCATCGACGTCCTGGTCAACAACGCCGGCATCGGCTGGCTGAACGCCCTCGAAGGCACGCCCATAGACGTCGTACGCGAGGTCTTCGAGACGAACACGTTCGGGACGATGGCCATGACCCAGGCGGTGCTGCCACAGTTCCGGGAGCGCCGGGCCGGTGTCGTCGTGAACGTGAGCTCCAGCGTTACGCAGAAGCCGCTGCACCTGCTCTCCGTCTACACGGCGAGCAAGGCCGCGGTGAACGCCTTCACGGAGTCCCTTGCCCTGGAGTTGGAGCCGTTCGGCGTGCGGGTGCGTCTGGTCATCCCCGGGCGGGCGCCTGAAACCGCGTTTGGCCAGACCGCACGGGCTCGCATGACGGAGGGCTTCCCCGAACCCTACGCCGGCCTGGTGCAGGAGGTGTTCGCGTCTTGGCAGCAGCAGCCCCCGGACGAGGTGACGCGTTCCGTCGACGTGGCGGAGGCGGTCTGGCGCGCCGCGACCGACCCGGCCTGCCCGATGCGCCT
>NZ_JBEXZS010000096.1:0-1037 GCF_040593685.1 Methylobacterium sp. EM32
ATGTCGCGTGCGCGATCGCAAAACACGTCCTTGGATTCGACTGTGGTTGTTCCGTTCGCACTTGGCAGTACTCGCGGACCTGATCCTTCTGACGTGCGACGATGCAGTTCGGCCCAGGCATTCAGGTGGCGCAGGAGCCTGATGTGATCGCGTTCCTCAAGCGCCTGTTCGATGCGCCAGCCGAGCAAACGGAGCCGCAGGTTGACGATGACGGCAAGCAGGGTCGATCGACCGTAATCTGGGGAACGCTGTCGGCGAGAAGGAAAGTCGGTGGGCATGGCGCCCTCCGGTGCAGTCCTGGCCCATCGCCACGACACCAGTACGTATATGGTGTGCAGTGAGCGGATAGCAACTCAAATCCGAAAATACTCAAAAAATCACCGTGCGGCCAATGAAGTTGTAAGCCATGAGAATTTTTCTTACCCTACGCCTGCTGGCCATCGAAGCTGAGCAATATGTACGTCGACGATCGCGCTTCTCCAGCGAGCCCGGGACGCTATCGACGCGCAAAGCGCGTTCGAGCGGACTCCGCTCGCCGCCGTGCCGACGGGCATGAGATCGCTCAAGGTCGGCGACGATGCGAACGAACTCCACTTCATTCGCATGGAAATGGCATACAGCTCCAAGTGCGTCTCAAGCCGCCAATCCATCATGATCGATTGAATATTTTAACAAAAATACTATAACTTTTTCCTATTGAATGAAATCGCGATGCGGCCAAAAGTTCAGCAGGGACTTGAAGCAGCAGATTTAGTCATCGCGTGTTAGGTAATGCTGCCCTACGTTGAAACCTCAGACTGTGTCAATCAACCATTCCGCGCTAAGAATGAGAGAGGCTGCGAATAATGCCTGTCCTGTCTCGTCGCGCATCAGAACCGCAACCTGCCGGCTTTCATCCAGGCTCATTTCCTCACGCGCGATATCTGGCAGAATACGGATCGCGGCATCGCGGGCAGCATGAGCGTTAGGAAACTCGGTTCCCACGTCGTCGGGGATCAGTTGGCCGTCTTGGATGTCGAAAAAGAAACGCGGCATCG